>JAAYDF010000360.1 GCA_012729395.1 Phycisphaerae bacterium | reverse complement strand
GGCGATAGAGCTACCGAGGTGCCACAACCGCCGGACGCCGTGATTTGCCTGCCCCGGACAACGCCGATGATGAAGCCGCATCCGCCGGTCGCCACGGTCAACACCGATGATAAACTCACATCCGCCGGTCGCCACGGGGGGCGACCGCTACGGAATGCTGGTGGTTGATCGCGTGGGGGGCTATCAAGGAAGCGGGCGGGCGAGGTAGACAGCCAAGGTGGCGATGTCGGCCGGGCTGATGCCGCTGATGCGGGCGGCCTGGCCCAGGTTTCGAGGACGGAAACGGGCGAACTTCTCGCGGGCTTCGCAGCGCAGCTCGCGCAAGCCCTGGTAATCGAACGCCTCGGGAATGGCCCGCGATTCAACCTGGCGATGCCGATCGATCAGGCGCTGCTCACGTTCGAGGTAGCCGGCGTATTTCATGCGAATCTCGACGGCCTCGATTACCTCCGGCGGGATCGCGGCAACGTCCAGCGCGGGATCGAGGGTTCGCAGATCCTGGATTCGGGCTTCCGGGCGGCGCAGCCACTCGGCGAGCGAACGGCCCTGATGCCGACGGGCCGACAACTCCGCTTCCAGTGCTTCGATCGCGGTTCGTTTGGCGGTGAGCCGCTGCCAGCGGTCGTCATCTACCAGGCCGATGCGTCGACCGACGGGCGTCAGTCGCGCGTCGGCGTTGTCGCAACGCAGATGAAGCCGATACTCCGCCCGCGAGGTAAACATGCGGTAGGGCTCATCCGGCGGGCGGGTCACCAGGTCGTCCACCATGACGCCGAGGTAGGCCTCGTCCCGGCCGAGCACCAACGGCTCGCTCTCTCGCACGCGAGCGACGGCGTTGATGCCCGCCAAGAGGCCCTGCCCTGCCGCCTCCTCGTAGCCGCTCGTCCCGTTGATCTGGCCAGCGAGGAAGAGGCCCCGCACCCGCTTGGTCTCCAGCGTCGGGGCGATCTGGTCGGTCGGCACCCAGTCGTACTCCACCGCGTAGCCGTGCTGCACGATGCGAGCACGCTCGAGCCCCGCGATCGAATGAACCATCGCGTCCTGGACATCCGGCGGCAACGAAGTCGGGATGCCATTGGCGTAGATCAGCGGTGAGTCGTAGCCTTCCGGCTCGAGGAACAACTGGTGCGAGGACTTGTCCGCGAAACGCATGACCTTGTCCTCGATGCTCGGGCAGTACCTCGGCCCACGCGAGCGGATCTGCCCCGAGTACATCGGTGCCCGGTCGATGTTGGCACGAATGATCTCGTGCGTGCGCTCGCTGGTGTGCGTGATCCAGCAGTGCACCTGCGGCTGGCTGAGGCTGCGGGTCAGGAACGAGAACGGCACCGGGGGATCGTCGCCGGGTTGAGCGACGAGCTGTTGATAGTCGATCGTCTCGCGGTCGAGGCGTGGGGGCGTGCCCGTTTTGAGTCGGCCGAGGACAAGCCCAAGCCTCTCCAGATCCTCGCTGAGCCCGATAGCCGCCGCCTCACCGACGCGCCCGCCCGGTGTCTGCTGAGGCCCGCAGTGCAGAAGTCCTCGCAAGAAGGTGCCCGTGGTCAGCACCGCGACCGCACAGGGCAGCTCCATCCCACCCTGTAGAACCACACCCCGCACGGCGAGGCTTGGCCCGCCCGGGACCGTTTCGCCGACGACGACCGGCTCGGCCAACACACGCTCTACGGTGCCTTCGACCAGATCCAGACCGTCCACCGAACGCAGCAGATCGAGAACCGCTTCGGTGTACAGCACCCGGTCCGCCTGAGCGCGTGGCGCCCAGACGGCCGGCCCCTTGCTGCGGTTCAACATGCGGAATTGGATGCCGCCGCGATCCGAGGCCAAAGCCATCATCCCGCCCAAGGCGTCGATCTCGCGGACCATATGCCCCTTGCCCAGCCCGCCGATGGCCGGGTTGCACGACATGCAGCCGATCGCGTCCAGACGCATGGTGACCAGTGCGGTGGCCATGCCCAGCCGCGCCGCCGCCCAGGCCGCCTCCGCGCCCGCGTGCCCCCCACCGACCACCACCACGTCGTATCGCATCCTCGCGCTCCGCCCCGGCCCCGACGCGGGCCACACACCGCCCGTGACAACGCACAGGGCCAAAGCCGGATTGTACCCTTGATTGCGCTGAAGCGAGCACAGAAAGGCCCGCAGCGCAAAAAAGCGGTGGAGACTTGTGCTCCACCGCTTGGGGATCATGTGTCACAACCGCGCGTTTATGCCCGATCCGAGGCCCCGCCTCGCCGCGGCCGGCGAATCCAGCCCACCATGTTCAAACCGATAAAGCCAAGCATCGCGGCACCTGGCGCCGGAACCACCTGCTGCCCGGAAGACTGAATCACGAAAGGCCCACCGGTCTGCGTCCCGATCGAGTCGAAATTCGTATCGGCGAAGACCAGCCCGGTGGCATGCAAGTACATCGTCTGGCCAGACATCACAGATTCGCTCAACGTCAGATTGAGCTCGGCGAAGGTAAACGTGCCCGTGCCGGTGTCAAACCCATTGGCCATCGCGCCAAGGTCGGCACGGTAGTTGTTCCCGGAGTCCAAGTCATAGGGGGTCGCCGGCTCGATCGTCGTGCCGACGTCCCAGACCGTGGTGTTCCAACTGACCGAGTTCAGAGTCAGGTAGCCCAGTGACGAGGAATCCGTGATGTACATCTGGGCTGCGGACAAAGCCACGTCCGTCGAGATCTGAATCATGATGTCGAAGGTATCCCCAGGGTCGAGCACCAGCGTGTCGGTGCTGTACGGATCGCTTCCCGTCCGTCCGAGAATCGTCACCACGGGATTCGCGGCAGCGACAGAAGCCATGGATACCACAAGGAAGACTATGGCCCACCATCTCCTCATGATCGTCACCAAGTCCCTTTCGCCCTATGTGCTCCGTTGCCCACGCAGAGAGGTGCGCAAACAAAGACACTCTGCGGTTTATTCTACCCTTTCCGTGCGGATTTCGCAAGCGCAGAATGCAGTTCACCTTGAAGGAGTGTTTCCCGACGGGCCAATCTCGGGGCACCGCCTTGCCGAAGGGGGGAGAGACCGGATAACCCGCGGTTGAAGCACAGTGCACCGCAGCCAATCCGCCCAACAGGATTCCTCCGACATCTACTCGTGTCTACACGGCGCACTCGCCAACCGACGTGCAGCCCGCCAGGACAGTCCCGTACGGAGCAGCATCCACAACAGGAGAAGCAGACCGCCAACCAACGCCCCCCACCGAACCGGTTGCGAGGCGGCGCTCCCTGTCGCATCCAGAATCAGACAGACCGTGTAGGCGACATAGCCAACAAAGAAAAGCAGCCCCTCCCATCGCGAGATGATGCTCCCGCTGAAGAAGATCGGGAGACACAGCACCGCGACCCCCAGCATCACGGGAATATCGAAGTGCATTGCGGCCGATGATATCACCAGCCCTCCGGGCGTCAGCATGGCGGCCACGCCCAGAATCGCAAGGATGTTGAACAGGTTGCTGCCGACGACGTTACCGACCGCGATGTCCCGCTCGCCGCGAATGCTGGCGACCACCGAAGTGGCCAGCTCGGGCAGAGAGGTTCCCGCGGCTACGATCGTCAAGGCAATCACCAGCTCGCTGACACCCATATACTGCGCCAGCGTCACCGCCCCGCGGACAAGCCAACCCGAGCCCAGAACCAACGCTGCTAAACCGGCAAGGATGCATCCGCCAGACAGCAACCATCCGTGGCGGGACGCGGCGCGGTGGCTCCCGAAGGCCTCGTCGTACTCCTGCTTCACGGGCTCGGCTTCGCGCCGGCTCTGGCGAATAGACCACGCGGTGTAGGCGATCGCGCCGGCAAGAAGGCTCATGCCTTCAACTCGCCCCAGCCGCGAATCGAGAGCGAGCACCGCGAACAAAGCGGTGACCCCAATCATGAGCGGCACATCCCGGCGAAGCAGTTGCTGCGACACCGCGAGCGGGGTAATCATCGCGGAAACGCCAAGGATGAACAGGATGTTGAAGATGTTGCTGCCGACGACGTTGCCGATGGAGAGGTCCGCCTGATCGGCAAGGGCCGCCTTGACGCTGACCGCCATCTCCGGCGCGCTGGTGCCGTAGGCTACCACGGTTAACCCGATAACCAGCGGCGAGATACCTGCTGCCGCAGCCAGACGCGAGGCCCCGCGGACGAGCAATTCCGCCCCGCCGACCAGTAAGGCCAAGCCCGCCACCAGCATCATCGTAGTCAGAAGACTCATCTTGCACGCTCCCTGCCTTGACACACGGGGATAGAGCCGCCCCCCCTCACCGCGGAAGGCAGAACACGTCTATTCGTACCGCAAAGCCTCGACAGGATCGAGTCGCGAGGCTTTGTAGGCCGGGTAGATTCCGCTGAACAGACCGGTCAGGATGGCCATAATCAATGCGTAAACGATGACCCCGGGCGCCGTGTAGGTCTCGATGACCCGCGTGGTCTTCTCCAGCAGATCGGTCATCATGAAACCCACCGCGACGCCAAATCCGCCGCCGAGCAGGCTGATGATGCCTGCTTCGATAAGGAATTGCCGCAGGATATCCCATCGCTGCGCCCCGACGGCCATTCGCACGCCGATCTCCCGTGTACGCTCGGTGACGGAGACCAGCATGATGTTCATGATCCCGATACCACCGACCACGAGGCTGATGCCAGCAATGCTGTAGAGCACAATCTCAAAGATCGTGGTGACCTCGCTGACCTGCCGCCGCTGTTCCTCCTGGCTGAAAATCATGAAGTCGTCTTCCTTGCCAGCCCGGATGTTGATGTTGTGCCGGCGGCGCAGCTCGCGTTTGATCTCCGCCATGGCGGTCTCGACCTGGCTGGGGGAAACGGCCTTGACGGCGATGGCGTGCAGAAACCGAATACCGAACAGCCGATTCATGGCCGTAGTCACCGGCACCATGACCTGCGAATCGACGTTACGGAAGCCGATGTTCCCCTTGCGCTCCATGATCCCGATAACCCGGAATGAGACGGACATGATCTTGACGGTGCGATTCAGGGCTGGGGCGTGCCCAAAGAGGTCTTCGGCCACCTTGTGCCCGAGGACCACGACCTTCTGCTCAGAGGCCACGTCGTCGCGGGTAAGAAACCGGCCCTCGGCAACGCGATAGCTGTACATATCCGCGTAGGAGCTATTGGTTCCCAAAACGGTGGCTTCCGTATTGCGTCCGAGGTTCTTGATCGAGGCCATGCCGCTGACTTCGGCGGAGGCGGCGGCGATGCTGGGGCAGATCCGCGGGTCGGCGAGGGCATCGGCGTCCTCGACGACCAGGGTTTGGTACATGCCCACGGAGCGTCCCCCGCTCTTGGCGGTGGCCGGGTAAATGGTGATTGTCTCGCTGCCCAGCGACTCGAACCGGTTGACGATGTCGCGCTGCGTGCCCTCGAGAATCGACATGGCGGAGATGACCGCCCCCACGCCGATGATGACCCCGAGCGTGGCCAGCAGCGAACGGAGCAGGTTGGCCCTCAACCCGCGAATCGCCATCATGAAGATCTGGACGATGAACATGGTCACCACTCAGGCCCGAGTATCGGGTGCCTCTTAAACCTTCCCAGCCACAGCTCCCCCGCCGCGCTCTCCTTTGAGCCGGTCGGCCAGCAGTTCCTGCTTATACGCTTCGTCCACCTGCCGATCCTCGATGATCACGCCGTCCTTCATCCGCACGACGCGTTGGGCCTGGGCGGCGACAGCCATCTCGTGGGTCACCAGAACGATGGTCACCCCCTCACGGTGGAGTTCATGGAACAACTCGAGGATCTGCTCGCCGGTTCGCGAGTCGAGATTACCGGTGGGCTCGTCGGCCAGCAGGAGCGGCGGGTTATTGACCAGCGCCCGGGCAATCGCCACACGCTGACGTTCGCCGCCTGACAACTCGCTGGGCTTGTGATGAGCCCGCTTACTCAGCCCCACCCGCTCCAGCGAGCTGCGGGCGTGGGCCCTCACACCCCCCCGCCGGGCGTAGATCAGCGGCACGGCCACGTTCTCCAAGGCGGAAGTCCGATTGAGCAGGTTGAAGGTCTGGAAGACAAACCCGATGTAGGTGCTTCGGATCCGGGCGAGCCGTCGATCGCTAAGCTGATCCACGCGCTGGTTGTCCAGCAGGTACGCTCCACTTGTCGGCCGGTCCAGGCACCCAATCAGATGCATCATGGTGCTCTTGCCGCTGCCTGAGGCTCCGGTGATGCTGACGAACTCCCCCTTGCGAATATGCAGATCCACTCCGTCGAGAGCCCGCACGACGGAGTCGCCCATCTGGTACAGCTTGGTCAGTTTCTCAATACGGATCATCAGTCACAACGGCGTGAAGGACACGCCCCGATCGGCGTTTCCATCGGGCGGCGACCGCATGCGAACATCACCGCGGGTAAGAACCGGCGGCTCCCGACCAAAACACCGTGTGTTTCCATACTCAACTCGGCCTTTTTCGTGCACAGCGCCACCCATGGCGACGCCGCGAACACTCATCCGCTCTGTTTCTCCTGGGCGTCCTTCTCCTTCTGGGTCATCTGCGGCAAGACCGTGTAGACCTCGTCGCCGGGCTCCAACCCCTTGATGACCTCGACGTCGATACCATTGTCGATCCCGAATTCGCACAGCCGGAACTCGTACTTGGGCGTGCCCGGCGCGGGATTCGCGACCGGCACGTACACGCCGAAGCCATCGCCGTTGGGATCCTGCTTGATCGCGTCGTAGCTGACCAGAATCGCGTTCTCGACGGATCGGACGGTGAAGCGGGCCTCGGTCTGCGTGTTCAGGAGCCCTACGAGTTTGTCGCGATTCGGACTCACGATGCGAATCCACACTTTGAAAGTCGCGATGGCCTGAATCAACTGTGATTGAGGCGCAATCCGTTCGATGACGCCACGGAACTTCTCATCAGGAAACGCCTCGACGGTGATATCGACCTCTTCGGACACGTCGAAGGTGCCGGCCGGCAACGTGGCGGGCTGAGTTGTGATCGCCCCCGGAACCGCTGACGGCGGCGCCAGCTCGCGCACCGAGCCGATGTCCGCCTCATCGACATTCACCACCGCGTAGATGTCGCTCACGTCCGCGATGGTCATCAGCACGGTTCCCCCCATGAGTGACCGCGTGCCGCTCTGCGTCATCTCGCCGATCTGGACATCACGGGTCAGCACCATGCCGTCAATGGGTGAGAACACTTCGGTCTCGATGAGCCTTTGCCTGGCCTCTTCGACCCGCTTGTCGGCGGTCCGCAGGTTTTCCTGGGCGGTTTGGATCTCCAGGTCCGCCTGTTCAATCGCCAGGTAGGCCTGACCCAGTTCCGCCAACGATGACTCGTAAAGGGCGTCGGCCTCGAGCTTCGTCGCCCGGACCTGCTCCCACTCTTCGCGTGTGACCGGGGCAGGCATCCCACCGGCGGGCTGAGTCAGCGGCATTTTTCGATCATATTCCACCTGCGTTCGGATTCGCCGGGCCTCCGCCTGGGCAACCCGGGCCCACGCCATGGCGATACCTTCATTGGCCTGCCGATCTCGCGCCAGACGCGCCAAATCCAGCGCGATCCGGGCTCGCTCGTAATCCGCCTCGGCCTGATCCAGCGACCGCTGCTCGTCGTCAGGGTCCAGGCGGACGATGAGCTTGCCGCGACGAACCATCGCCCCTTCATTGAAGGGGACTTCCACCACCTCGCCGCTGGCCTGCCCCTTGACCTTGACGATGCTGGTCGGCTCGATCTTGCCGCTGGCGGTGATCGGCCGAACCAGATCGCCACGGTAAGCTTTGACCGTCTTGCCCTCTAAAATACCCAAAGAAACCCGCGCATGCTGACTGAGGTAGTAATAGGCCCCGGCGAGCAAGCCGACCACGATCACTATAGTGACAAATCTTCTCATGACTGACAGATTTCCGGCAGGCCATTCGGATCGTCAGGCGGCCGGCCGACCCGCCCGGCCGTGCACGCCACCTGGCCCTTGGAGGCGAAGCACAACCTCAGTGGTCCAGTTCGCTCAGCAACTCACGCATCGTCTCCGACGCGTCGCCGAGACACAATACCACATCCGGCAGTTCGTACAAAGGATTGGGCACCCCGCAGTAGCCCGGCCGTGTGTCCTGGTTGCACACGACGACTCGTTTGGCCTCTTCAACCTTGAGCACCGGCATGCCGTAGATGGGAGTATTCACCGCCGTGTTCGCCGCGGGGTTCACCACATCATTCGCCCCCACCACCACCACCACGTCGACAGCCGCGAATTCGTCGTTGATGTCGTCCAGCTCGCAAAGCCGCTCGTAGGGGATCTCGACTTCCGAGAGCAGCACGTGCATATGCCCGGGCATCCGGCCGGCGACCGGGTGGATGGCGAACCGCACCTGCTTGCCCATCTCCTCAAGCCGGTCGTAGAGGTTGCGGACGTCCCGCTGGGCCTCCGCCAGAGCCATGCCGTAGCCGGGGACCACAACCACCTGCCCGGCGTCGCGGAGAAGGTCGGCGGCTCGTTCCACGGGAGACGCCGAGGGCTGGGCCGCGGCCGCCTCCTTTGAACCCACCGGCGCCGCCACGCCGCCAACCGAAGAGTCGTTGCCAGCCGCGAGAGGCGGTACTTCCACGCCGCCCTGCCGACGTACGCTCGAACCCGTGACCGGCATGGAGGGAACCGGGACACCTTGCCCCGCCGATCGCTGGGCGGCCAGCAATGACCGTCCGCTGATGATGGCCACGAGGGACCGATTGGACGCCCGGCACATAATCACCGTCAGGATCAAACCCGCCGCACCGACGATGCCGCCGGCCGCAACCAACAGCGGGTCACGCACCGCGAAACCCGCAAACGAGCCCGCCACACCGGAAAGGGAATTCAGCAGCGAAATGGTGATGGGCATGTCCGCTCCGCCCACGCGGATGGCCAGGAGAACTCCAAATACCAGGGCCAACACCGTGGCCAGCAACGCCAGCATTGAAAGCGCCGACACCGGCACACAGATTAACGCCCCGACCCCGATCAACCCCACCAACACCAGCGACGACCATAGAGCGTGACCGGGCATGATCACGGGGAGTTGGGGCAACCATCGCGCCAGCTTGCCAGCCGCCACCAGACTGCCGCTGAACGTGACACCGCCAACCGCCAGCGCAGCCACACAAGCCAAACGAGACGGAAAGTCAGGCACCGTATCCTGGCCCAGAACCAGCAAGGCGACCAGCGCGGATGCCCCTCCGCCCAGGCCGTTAAGCGTACCGACCAACTGAGGCATCTGGATCATCGCCACCTTCGCGGCAATGACCCAGCCGATCAACGCTCCGACGCCCATCGTCCCCCACAGCAGCCCCTGCGTCAGGAGTCCCTTCTCAACCAATGTCAGCACGACGCCGGCCAGAACGCACAACGCCGCGATGCGGTTGCCACGAACCGCGGTCCGTGGCGAGTTCATCAGCCGAATGCCCCACACGATGCCTACGATCAAAATGACCGCAAAGAACGTAAAGACGCTGTACACGCTTCAACCTCACCAGCCGTCATGAAGGCCAATCGCTTCTCAAGGGTTTACGCCCCCATCTAACCCCTCACGGTCGCTTCTCCGCCTCAGTGGTCGACATACTTGCCGTTTTACCTGGCCGCCCCGCCCGATCGGACCGGAACATCCGCAACATGCGATCGGTCACGAGGAAACCTCCCACGACGTTCACCGTCGCGAACAGCACGGCCACCACACCCAGCCAGCGAAGCCCGAGTGCCGTCGCCGCCGCCGTCGCCACCAACGCGCTGAGCAGAGTAATCCCTGACAGGGCGTTCATGCCCGACATCAAGGGCGTGTGCAGCAGCACCGGCACCTCGCTCAGAAGCTTGTACCCCACCGCCACCGACAGCACAAACACTATGAGCAATCCCACCAACCCCATATCCGTCACCCTTCAGCCTTTGGCCCCTAATCGTCCTTATGCCGTTCCATCGCTTCCAGGGCCCCCGCGTGGACAATCCGCCCATCGCGGGTGACCAGCGACGAGAGCACGATATCGTCGGTCGTATCCAGCTCGATTCGACCGTTGCGTACCAGGTTGGCCACATAGTTGTAGATGTTGTTGGCGAACATCCATGTCGAGCTGGTCGGCAACATGCCGGGGATGTTCTTGGTTCCGTAGATGCTCACGCCGTGGCGTTCGATGATCTTGCCGGGCTCGGTGACTTCGCAGTTGCCGCCCTGGTCGATCGAAATATCTACGATCACTGACCCGGAGACCATGGATTCCACCATGGCCTCAGTGACCAGCATCGGGGCCTCGCGTCCCGGGACGAGGGCCGTGGTGATCACAAGATCCGCCTGGGCCACGTGCTCGGCGAGGATGATCCGCTCCCGCTCCAGCCATTCATCGGGCAGTGTGCGTGCATAGCCGCCTTCGCCCACGGCCACCTCGGCTGGAATCTGGAGGTCGATCAGCTTGGCCCCGACGCTCTTGGCGTGGGTGCTGGCCTCTTCGCGCACATCCGCCGCCTGCACGACCGCTCCCAACCGCCGAGCCGTCGCGATCGCCTGCAATCCCGCAACGCCCGCTCCCAGAACGAGCACCTTCGCCGGCGGCAAGGTCCCCACCGCCGTGCCCACCATCGGCATGAACTTCGGCAGCCGGTCCGCCGCCATGAGCACCGCCTTGTAGCCCGCGACCGTGCTCATCGACGTCAGGGCATCCATCGACTGGGCCCGCGACGTGCGCGGCACCGAGTCTAAGGTGAACGAGACCACTCCCCGAGCCGCAAGATTCCGGATCAACTCGTGGTTATCCGGTGAGGCCGGGTGCAGGAAGGTGACCAGGCACTGCCCCGCCCGCATCATGTCGACCTCGTGCT
Organism: Phycisphaerae bacterium; assembly: GCA_012729395.1. Classification (GTDB taxonomy): domain Bacteria; phylum Planctomycetota; class Phycisphaerae; order UBA1845; family PWPN01; genus JAAYDF01. Next base: position 1,061 of record JAAYDF010000360.1, on the reverse strand, counting down.
TCTGGTGACTCGGTCGCGGCTGGGGCTCCTTGACCTTGAGAATCACATCCGCCTGGGCAAACAGGGCCTCCACATCCGCGAGCACCTTCGCACCGGCCGCCTCGTACTCGGCATCGGAGAAGTGCGACCCCACGCCCGCTCCTGCCTCGACAAGAACATGCCCCCCTGCCGAGACCATTTTCTTCACTGTGGCCGGCGTCGCCGCCACCCGTCGCTCTGCCTGCATGACCTCCCGCACCACACCGAACGTGAGCCCCTGAAAACTCATTTCCATGCTCCTCGCCTGTGCCGTTAGTGATCTCTGCCTGCTACTTGATTCGCCTCTGCCCACCGCGCAGAATAGGCCTATCCATGACGCGCGATGCCACTATAGCCTGCCCCCAGCACGACCACAACCACGCCCCGGCACGTCCGGGCAGCAGACTTCCACGGGCCCGGGCGTCAGGGGCCTGCCACACTTGGCCGCTGGTGTCTGCCCTACTCGTTGCGATGCTGGCGACCCTTCCCGGCTGTGCCGCCGCCCGAGCCCGCCCTGCCGCCGTCCCCACCTGGGAACTGGCCAACGCCGAGCCCTACGAACCCATCCGCCTCGGAAGGGCCAGGGTCAGCTTCGACCGCCCCCTGCCCGGGCATCTCGTGCAGGACCTTTCGCCCGAGTTCGCCCTGGTCGCCGTCCGCACCGCCGCCGACTGGACCCAGCTCTCCCGCCGTCTGCGATTGCCCCAAGGGCCGCCCAGCGTGGACCTCAGCCAAGGCATGGTCGTCGGCATCCTGGCCCGGGTCGGGGAGAGCGCCGGCCAGACCTGGCCTATCCGCCTCCGCTACATCCGCAGCATCGGCGGAGAAGGCTGCCTCGAGGCGACTTTCGCGCCCGGCCTCTACTATCCCATCCTGACCGCGGGTTACGTGGAGTTCGCCTACGCCCCCGGACTACAAACCGTCAGCCTCGTCCACATCAACCACCGCAAGTTCGTCATCCGCTCCCAGTCCGACATTCATTAGCCCAGGTTGCGCAGTCCGAGGATTGAATCGGGCGGGGCGGGGGTGCCAGGGCTGATTGG
>JAAYDF010000036.1 GCA_012729395.1 Phycisphaerae bacterium | reverse complement strand
CCCTTGAGCAGACCGGTCAGGATCTGCTCCGCCCCGATCGGCGAGAGGCAATTCGTCGGAGGAGCCATGAGCTTGGTGTTCTGGATCGCCTCGTACAGCTTCTCCGCTTCTTGCCGAGCGATTCGCTTGGGTTGCGCTCGCGGGTTCAAACGCGCCGTCTTGCAGATTTCCTCGGCGACCTTGGGACCGACCCGGCAGAACTCGCTCTGCAGAAACCCGCTCAGCCAGTGCGATCGCGTCTCGTGCAGCAGCTTGATGAGCATGCCCAACTCGACGCCGTAAGGGTGCGGGCGGATCTCGCTGGTCTGCACCGGCATGACCTTGGTCCCACGATCGAAAACCACACGGTCGCCGACCGGCGGCGTGTAGGCGATCCGGGCGTGCGGGTTCGCGATCGCGGTCTGTTCGAGGTACTCATCCACCGACTGACGGCCCTTGTTGTACGAGCCGACCAGCTCGATCTCGACCTGCGTCCCGTGCGGCCAGTCAACGTCGATAACCTCTTCCTTGACGATGTTCGGGGCGTTCTTCTTCGTGTCGATCTGGATTTCGTAGTAGTGGGCCTGCTTCTTCGATGAGGTTCGCGAGGTGATGATGACACTCTTGCCGGTGGTCAGTAAACCGTACATTCCCGCCGCACTGATGCCGATGCCCTGCTGGCCGCGCGACATCTTGAGTCGGTGGAACTTCGAACCGTACAGCAGCTTGCCGAAAATGTTCGGGATCTGTTGCTTGATGATGCCCGGCCCGTTGTCTCGAATGATGACCCGGAAGCGATCCTCACCGACTTGGCGAAGAGTGATCTCCAGATCGGGGGTGTGCCCAGCCTCTTCACAAGCGTCCAGAGCGTTGTCGACCGCCTCCTTCACCGTCATCAGTAGGGCCTTGCGCTTGTTGTCGAACCCGAGCAGATGCCGGTTCTTGGCGAAGAACTCTGATACCGAGATATCACGCTGCTGACGGGCCATGGATTCAGCAGTGGCCCTTGGTGCGGCTGAACGCTCCTTACGCGGCGGCGCGGGCTCCGCGGACGCTTCGGGCTCGACCTCGGGCGCCGGCTCCGGGACCGCCGTGGTTGCCGCCTCGCGGATCGCTGAACGCTTGGAACGCGATTGGGCCTTGCCGGCCGCAGGCTTCTTGCGCGTGCCCGCCTGCGGTGCACCGAAGGGCAGCGACAGTTGCTTGTCGCTGGAAGATGTCGTCGTCATGGTGAATCTACCATCCCTGGATCATGGAACAGGCCATCCTGGTTAGACGTCAGAGGATATGATAAGCGCTTGCCGGGTGAGTGCAATATCGGGCCGCCAGGATGTCCTGGTGCGCGTTGCCCGGTTGACGCCGCCCGCGGCTGGCGGGTATGACAGGGACGGCTTACGGCAATCGACAGGCAGCGACCGCTCAAGTGCAAGGAAAAAATGATGCGACATAACCGAAAAGCGTGGTTGGTTCTTCCGCTCGTGTGCTTCATGACGGCGGGGTGGGGCGTACCGATCGCACGCGCGGAGGAGGAGAAGACCATCTCCTGGCAAGATGCCCGAGATCACGTCGGCGAGGACGTGGCCGTCGTTGGCCGGGTTGTCCGCGCCAATCGGACCGGATCGGGTACCGTCTTCCTGAACTTCGCCCAGGACTATCGCGGCACACTTTCGGTGCACATCCCGGTCCAGGCCGCCGCCCGATTCTCCGCTCCGCCGCAGGACTTCTACCGCGGCAAGATGATCCGTGTGCGTGGAAAGATCGTCCTCTTCAAGAATGACCCCAGCTTGACCCTCACCGATCCGGGCAACATTGCCGTCCTCCCGGACGATACCCCCTTGCCCGGCCATGTCGCAGCGACGACCTCACCGGCAGAGGAACCCTGGCTCGATACCGAGGACGAACGACGGCTCAACATTCGCCCGAGTGAGTATCTGCCGACCATTGCCGCCGCTCACGTCGCCGACTTCATCGACCAGGAGGTCATCGTCGTCGGGCGGATCGTCAAAGGATTCCGCATGCCGACCGGTCATGTGGCCCTCGATTTCGATCAGCCCCAGGACAAGCCGCTCAAGTTGTTCATCCGCGCCGGCTATGTAGACAACTTCCCTGAGCCGCCGCACACCCTCTACCGCGATAAGCTGGTGCGGCTGCGCGGCTCGCCCTACGAATTCGACGGCCGACCCAACATCTCCGTCAGCGGCCCCGGGCAGATCACCATCCTATCCGACGATGTCTCGCCACCCACTGCTCCACGTATCCCTGTGGACCTCCGGCCGACCATGACCGCTGTGCCGGGCGAGGAGATCACCATTGCCAGCTTCAACGTCGAGAATCTCTTTGACAGCCACGACGATCCTTACCGTACTGATGACGCGGCAGACGCCAAACCTCGGGACGCGATGAAGAGCGTGGCCGACAAAATCCGCAAGCTCGATGCCGACGTTCTCGCGTTGGTCGAAGTCGAGAACCGCGGAATCCTGGACGCGTTCTGCAAGGCGTTTCTGCCCGATATGGGCTATGAAGCCGTACTGTTCGAGGGAAACGACCGCCGTGGTATCGACGTGGCTCTGTTGTCGCGATTGCCCGTCGGACCGGTCACTTCGCATCGACATCTGCGTTTCGAGGAAGGCGCCGGCCGGCTGACAAGGTTCCGACGCGACCTGCTGCAAGTTCGCATCGAGCCGCCGGGGGGCACGCCGTTCGATGTCTTTGTCGTTCACTTCAAGAGCAAAGGGGGGCAGGAAGAGGGCGGGGCTGATACCCGCCGGGCAGAAGCCGCCCAAGTGCGAAGCGTGCTCGACCAGATGCTCGAACGTGATCCCTATACCCACTTCGTGGTTTGTGGTGACTTCAATGACACGATCGACAGCGAACCTCTCAAAACTCTGATCGGCACCGGCCCTCTCGCCCTCCATGATTTCATCAAGGACCTGCCCTCCGACGAGCGCATCAGCTACAACAAGGAACCGTACCTGTCGATGATCGACTTCATCCTCGCCTCGCCGGCCATGGCCGAACGCTACCTGCCCAGATCCTACCGCATCCCCCAGGGCAGCAGCGAAACCCTCGGCTCCGACCACAACCCCGTGATCGCAAAGTTCAAAACAAACCAGGTGGGCGGGCGGCAGCAAGCGGAAAAGCGGAAAGATTAGGCCGCAGCGGCAAACCACCCGCGTGGCACTGCTCCGTGAGCAGTACGGGGCGCGAGCCAGTGTCCGTATGGCATTGTTCCTTGAGCGGCTATCGGAAAGCAGTGGTGCACGGGCGGCCGGATGTGCCTCTCAGTGGCTCCAATGCCGGTTGCTCCGTGCGAAACCTTTCGCTGGCGTTTGGGGCTCATTGATCGGCCCCGATCCCCGACGCGGATCCCCAACGGCACACGGCCGTCAGCGCAGTTCGACGCCGGTCGAGCCTTTGCGAATGCGGCCGATGACCAGAGCATCAAGCCGACGGCGGCGGAAGTGGCCGATGATGGTATTCGCGAACGCGGCGCGGGCCACGATGACGTACCCAATGCCCATGTTGAATACGCGGAACATCTCGTCGCGCTTCACGCCAAGCGATTGAAGGAACCGAAAGACCGGCGGCACCACCCAGGTTCGGGTATCGAGCACGGCGGAGACGCCCTCCGGCAAAACGCGAACCAGGTTGCCCGGCAAGCCACCGCCGGTGATGTGGGCCATGCCGCGGATGATCCGCTTCACCCGGTAGCGATGCAGCAGACTCAGCACCGAACGCACGTAGATCCGAGTCGGCTTGAGCAACTCATCCCCGACCGCGCACCCAAGTTGCGGGACAACCGAATCGTACTTGAGCTTCGCCTGCTGGAACACCAGCTTGCGGGCCAGTGTCAGGCCGTTGGAATGAACGCCGCTGGAGGGCAATCCAATCACGACATCCCCGGGCGCGATCTCCGATCCGTCGATCACCTTGGTCCGCTCGACCACGCCAATCGCGAAACCCGCCAGATCGAAGTCGCCCTTGGGATACAAATCCGGCATCTCCGCCGTCTCACCACCCAGCAGGGCACACTCCGCCTCGCGACAGCCGGCCGCGATGCTCTCCACGATCGAGGCAACCCACGCCGGATCAAGCCGATGCACGGCTACATAGTCAAGGAAGAACAGCGGCTCCGCCCCGCAGGTCAGCATGTCGTTCACGTTCATGGCCACCAGGTCCATGCCGATGCTGTCGAAGTGGCCGGAATCGCGAGCCAGCAGGAGCTTTGTCCCCACACCGTCCGTGCAGCCGACAAGTACGGGTTCCTTGTAGTTGCGGCGAAATAGATCCTCCCGGTAGTCAAGCCGGAACATGCCGGCAAATCCGCCGTGCCGGCCCATGACTCGTGGACCGTACGTGCGCCGAACGACGGGCTTGATCAGCTCGACCAGCTTGTCGTTGGCGGTGATATCAACCCCGGAATCCTTGTAGGTGACGTTGCGTCGCTTGCTCATGGTGTGGGACACTGTAACGCGGTAAGGCCAGCGGTCAACAGCCGATCTGGCGGGACTTGTTATCACAACACCGAGGCGGTGCCTTCGTGACTGCCGCCCTCACGCTCACCCGTAGCGGTCGGTGTCCACAACGCGAGCGCCAGCTCGCGGCGCCAATACAGAACATCGCCGCGTCGAATCAGAGCAACTCCTGAAGGGCCTCCTTCAGCTTACGCAACGCTTCGCGTTCAAGTTGACGCACCCGCTCGCGGGTCAACCCCACCTCCGCCCCGATCTGTTTGAGGGTCATGGGCTCCTTCTTGTCCAACAACCCGTACCGGAGCTTGAGGATCGTGGCCTCGCGTTCGTCAATCCGGCTCAAGAGCCGCTCGATGACTTCCGCGTCGGCGTTGCTGAAGGCGGCATCCTCCGGCGCGGGCGTGCGGTGGTCCGCCAGCACCTCGCCCAACCCAAACGACCCATCCGTACCACCCGACTGCGTTGGGGCATTGAAAGCCTTCACCGCTCGCCGAACGATCCGAACCTTACGCTCCGACAGCTTCATATGCTCCGCCATCTCGGTAAGCGTCGGTTGCCGGTTGAGCTTGTGCTCCAACTCCCCTTGGGCCCGCTTCCAGTCCGCGATCATCGCCACCATGTACGCGGGAATGTGCACCGGCTGAACCGCGTTGATCAACGCCCGCTTGATGGCTTGCTTGATCCACCAGGAGGCATACGTGCTGAAACGCGTCTCCATCGCGGGGTCATAACCCTCCACCCCGCGCAGTAGGCCGATATTACCTTCCTCGATCAGGTCGGCCAGAGCCATCCCGCGATTCAGGTAGTTCTTCGCGATGTTGACCACCAGCCGCAGATTGGACAGGATCATGCGATCCCGCGCATGCGAAGCCTTGGTCTCGACCTCCTCTTTCTCTGAAAGACTGATCTGTCCTTCCCGAAAGAGTTCCTGGACCTTGCCCGCATGTTGAATCGCCTCCCCCAACTCCCGCTCCTCCTCCGCGCTCAGCAGGGGGGCTTCATCAATCTGCTTCAGATAGTGCTGTAATCCCGCTTCGAGAGCGATGGCCTGGCCCTCCTTGTCAGGCGGTTGCCTCCGGATCCGTGTCCTGCGGCGAAGCCGCCTCATCCGTGGCAGGCTCAACGTCACCCGATACCTCGCTATCCGCCTCCAGCTGGCCCGCCGGCCGGAAGGGGAAGTGAGTGATCACATCCGTGGACGCCTCGCCCGGTCCGTGCAATCCGCCACGACGAGCTCGCGGCTCACCAGCCGGCCGGCTGCCTTCTTCAACCGCCCATTCGGCCCGCTTCTTGCTCAACCCAATCTTGCGGTCCTGCGGGTCGACCCGAAGAATCTTCACCTCGATCTCCGCGCCAACCTTCACTTCGTCGTGCGGATCTTCAACCTTGTGGTCCGCCAACTCGCTGACGTGCAGCAGACCTTCGAGGTCCGGCTCCAACTCCACGAATACGCCAAAGTTCGTGATCTTCGTCACCTTCCCCCGAACAATCTGGCCCGGGATGTACGTCGAAGGAATCGCGTGAATCCACGGATCCTCCGTCAACTGCTTCGTGCCCAGAGCGACACGCATCTTCTCCTGGTCCACGCTCAGAACCACGCACCGTACCGTATCGCCTTTCTTGAGCACCTCCGACGGATGGCTGATCTTCTTCGTCCAACTCATGTCCGACACGTGCAACAAACCGTCGATCCCCTCCTCGATCTCGATGAACGCGCCGTAGTTCGCCAGGTTGCGAACCTTGCCCTCGATGATCGTGTTCGGCGGGTACTTCTCCGCCACCCGCATCCACGGATTCGACTCGATCTGCTTCATGCCCAGGCTGATTTCCTGCTTGTCCTTGTTGATCTCCAGGACCACAACCTCCACCTGGTCCCCGAGACTCACCAACTCCGACGGATGGTTGATCCGCCGAGTCCAGCTCATCTCCGAAATGTGCACCAGACCCTCGACGCCCGGCTCCAGCTTCACGAACGCACCGTAATTCGTGATGTTCACCACCTCGCCTTTCTGCCGCGACATCATCGGGTAGCGATCCTCGATGTGCTCCCACGGGTTCTCGCAGAGCTGCTTGAGCCCCAACGCAATCTTCTCGCGATCCCGGTCCACGTTCAGAATCTTGACCTCGATCTCCTGGTCGATCTTCAGCAGATCGGAAGGATGATTCACCCGGTCCCAACTCATGTCCGTGATGTGCAGCAGACCGTCGATTCCGCCCAGGTCGACAAACGCGCCAAAGTCCGCCAGGTTCTTAACGATGCCCTTGCGGATGTGGCCAACCTCGATCTCATTGAAGACTCGCTCTTTGGCGGCCTTCCGCTGCTCCTCGATGAAGCGACGCCGGCTGATCACGATGTTGCGTCGCTCGGTGTCGATCTTGAGAATCTTGGCGTCGATCTCCCGGCCAATGAACTCGCCGATGTCGCCGGGCCGACGGATGTCCACCTGTGAAGCGGGCAAGAACACCGGCACGCCGATGTCCACCAGCAACCCGCCCTTGATCTTCCGCATCACCTTGCCCTTGACGTCGTCTCCCTCCTTGGCCGTCTCAACCAGACGCTGCCAGTTCAGAAGCCGGTCCGCCTTCCGCTTGCTGATCACCACCAGCCCGCTATCGGACTCCACCGTCTCGAGCCAAACGTCAATCTCATCGCCAATGTCGATCGACGAACGATCATCCCACTCGCTTACCGGGACAACGCCTTCACTCTTGAGCCCGACGTCCACCACGACGTCGTCGCCGGCCCGACCGATGATGCGACCCTTGAGGATAGTCCCCGCCTGGAAACTGCCGATCGTTTCTTCGACGGCCGAGGCGATCGCCTCATGATTCGAGGTGTCCACGCCGAACACGTCGGCAAGCTGCCCCTCGAGTGACTTGTCATCCATCTCCAGACTGTTGATCAGATTGTAGTCTACCATTCGTAACCTTCTGTGATCTTGGCTGCGACTCCACGGCGGGGGCCCCGAAGGACCGATGGCCACCCAGAGAACAGGGCAGCGAGCTACGCAGTAAGAATGCCCTCGCTCCGCCGCGCAGACCATCCGCGCCAGCCCTCTTCGGAGCGAGCAACACAGTATAGAGACTGCCCCCCAGCCATGCAACTCCCGCCGCCACCGTGACGGCCGCCAACTCCGGTATCGGCGGCGGACCACCCCGACCAGGGCGGGCCCGCCGCTGATGCCGGATACCGATTCCGTGCCCAAGCCCGAGAACCGCTGCCCATGTCAGGATGGCCGACAACAGCCCAGGTTCAAAACTTGTGCTGCCCGGGCTGGCCCGTTATCAGCCCAGCAGCTCCTTCATCGTGACCCGGCGACGCTCGTCGACCGCGCGGCGAACCAGCAGACCCACCAACGTGGCGTCGTACCCTTCGTTCACGCCACAGGCGGCGGGCTTGCGCTCCCGCAGACTGGCGAAGAAGGCCCGCACCGATTCCTGCGTCCATTTCGGGTCGCCCTGGCCGTCCGCATAATCCACCACCGGCTTGCTGCCGTCGCGAGGGAAGAACTTGCCCTCGTTCAGGGCGATGCCACCCTTGAGCCCGCTGAATCGCTCGAAAACACCCGTGAACCGCCCCTCATCATTGGGCGGGCAGATCCAACTGTGCTCGTAGTCAACCACGAAGTCCGGGTACTCCAGGTGGGCGTAGTACAAATCGGTTACGTCCCGGTCCGGGTCCATCTCCTTGAACGTGTCCTTGTACCCAAAACCGCTGACCGCGACGGGGAGCTTCCCGGCCACCCAGTTGAGCACATCCCAGGTGTGGCAGGCCTGTTCGAGCATCCAGTCGCCGCTCATCGCCCGCCGGCCGAACCAGATGCGCGGCCCGTCCCCAGGCTTGCCCAATGGACCCCAGGAGTTGTTCCAGGCCGCCCGGCAATCAAGCAACCCGCCGGTCACGTCGTCCCGAACCATCCCAATACCCTTGTGGTACAACTCCGTCGCACGACGCTGGAACCCGATGTGACCGATCACTTCCGGGTTCTTCGCCTGAGCCTCCCGCATCGCCCGGGCCTCGTTCACCGTAATGGCCATGGGCTTCTCCCCGTAAAAATGCTTGCCCGCCGCGAAGCAGTCCAGGTACATCGGGGCGTGCAGGTGGCAGGGCGTGGCCAAGAGCACAGCGTCCACATCCTCCCGGGCCAGCAACTTGGTCCTATAGTCGTCCGGACCCGTATAGGTGGCCGGCCTGTCCTTGATCCGCTCCGGATGATCGTTGACCATGCGGTCGATGTTGCCCTGCTGCGGGTCGGCGATCGCGACCACCACCATGTTCGGCTCGACCTCGAACATCTGTCGCAGCACGTAGCCTGCTCGTCCGCCCGCCCCGACAATCCCCAACCGGATGGGCTTGCTGGGGTCAATCGCTTTCGGTTTCGGGCCGCCTGTCACCTTCAGGGCGGGACCGCGGTCGGCCTGGGCATCGGCCCGTGCCCGGCCGGCCGTCGTCATCAGGCCCGCCACCGCCGCGATTCGCGCGGAGGTCGCCAGGAAACTTCGCCGAGTCTGATCGCCATATTCTGCCATGGTCTGTTGCTCCTCGTGTTCTGGGGTGGAGTCCCGAATTTGCACTTATCAGTGGGACCGCATTTCACCTGCGGCACCTGCGAATGTCACGGTGCGACGCGGAGCATCTCCGCGTAGCCGACGAGGCGCCGCTTCACGTCGGCCGGCGTCACGCCCTCAATGACCTCTTTGCTGAACCCTTCGATCGTGAACGACGCCGTGATGGTGCCGCGAGCCAGAGCGTTGCGGAGCGAGTCGATATCCAGCGACTCCTGCTGGCTGAGGTAGCCCATCATGCCCCCGGCAAAGCTGTCCCCCGCGCCCGTTGGGTCCACCACATGCGTCGTCGGATAGGCAGGCAGGACCACAACCTCCTCGGGGGTCACCAGCATGACGCCGTGTTCGCCTTTCTTGATGACCACGAAACGCGGACCCCATTCGATGATCTGCCGACCGGCGATGACCAAGTTGTCCTTTCCGGTGAAGAGTCGGGCCTCCGCGTCGTTCAGGATCGCACCCGTCACTTGGCCCAGCGTCTTGAGCAAAGCTTCACGCTGCGTGTTAATCCACAAATCCCGCGTATCCGCGACGATCAGACGCGGTTTGTCGAGCTGACGAATGAAATCCTGCTGGAGGCCGGGATGCGTCGCGGCGAGAAAAACGCAGTCACTAGCCGCGAACTTGCCCGGGATCTGGGGGCCAGCTTCCGCCAGCACGTTCAAATCGACCGCCAAGGTTTGGGCATCGCTGGTCACCTTGTCGTAGACACCGGACCACCGGAAGGTCTTGCTGCCCTTGCGGACTTCCAGACCACTGAGGTCAAAACCCTGCCCCTCCAGAAATGCCTGGAAGTCCGGCGGGAAATCCTCGCCCACCACGCCGACGAGCCGGACCTCGGTGAAGAGCTTGGCGGCCAAAGCGAAGTGCACAGCGGAACCGCCGATTACGCCTCGGGCTTCGCCGTGCGGCGTCTTGAGGTCATCGATTCCGATACTGCCGGTCACGAGCAGCGGCATGTGGTGCCCTCCGCATTGACTGATTTCACTCCTGCCAGGACGCCCTTGGCATGCCAGTAAATCGCGCCAACTGGCCATGGCTAGCCGGCGCGCCGGTTGGCCAAACGGGGCACCGGCCCAAAGATGGGCACTATAGCCGCTCCTGGCTATCCCGCAAACCCGCCCACATGCCTGCGCTGGAGGCAAACGCATGCTCCAGCGGACCGTCCCACAACAGCAACGCGGTCGAGAGCATGTTCTTTGGGGCATTGGCGCACCTCGCCGACCGCCGGGTCGTCGCTTGTGAAGTTCGCATATCATATTGTCACTCAATGACTTACACACATTCGGGTGGCCTCTTCGGAGCGAGATCATAAATATCAGCAATATCAATAGAAGAATCGACTTGACATTAGTCTGCGTGATGCTAGCATGGAGATGCAATGTACTTGGAGGCCATCAAGATCTTCTGTGACGTGGTCCGGCAACGCAGGTTCTCGCGTGCGGCAGCCATGAATCGGGTTTCGCAGTCGGCGGCGAGCCAGAATGTCTTGCAGCTGGAACGAAGCCTTGTGGTGCGGTTGCTGGATCGCTCAAAGCGGCCGTTCACCCTGACCCCGGAGGGGCAGGTGTACTACGACGGATGCAAATTGCTGGTCGAGCAGTACGGGGCGGTTGAGGCTCAGGTGCGATCACTGCGGAACGCGGTGTCGGGCGTGGTGAGCGTGGCGGCGATCTACTCGGTGGGACTGAGCGGCATGAGCCGTTATGTGCAGCAGTTTGCCCGGCTGTATCCGAACGCCCGGGTCTGCCTCGCCTACCTGCATCCGGACGAGGTGGTCGAGCGAGTCCTGACCGAGGAAGCGGATTTGGGCTTGCTGTCGTATCCGAAGGGTGGTCGTGGACTGGCGGTTGTGCCGTGGTGCGAGGAGCCCATGGTGGCGGCGGGAACCCTAGTGACTGTTGCCCTGGACCATCCCCGGATGAGTCGCCCGCTGGGGATCATCCATCGCCGCCGACCCCGTACGCCGACCGAGCAGGCTTACATTGGCGTGATCCGAGGACTGCATAGCTTGGACGAGAGCCGGTCGGTGGAACGGCCGGAGCAAAGCGAATCTTCATATCGGCGTCGGCCGGAAGGCTCCCAGGGGGGGCACACTGGTGACCGACGCTCAGCCGCGAAAGCGACGGTTTGACCCATGGAGTGGTTTCAGTCATTGAGCAGGCAGGGGCTGTACGACCCGTTTACCGAGCATTCGGCCTGTGGGGTGGGTTTCATCACGAGCCTGAAGGGCATCAAGTCGCACGATATTGTGCACAAAGCCCTGGAGATTCTGGTCAACTTGGAGCACCGGGGTGCCTGCGGTTGCGACGCGAACACGGGTGACGGGGCCGGGGTACTGATTCAGATTCCGCATGAGTTTCTGGTCAACGCATCCTCGGAGGCCGGCATTCGGCTGCCCGGACTGCACGAGTATGGCACGGGCTTGGTGTTTTTGCCGAATGAGTCCGACGAGCGGCAGCGGTGTGAAGAGATTCTGCGGGCGATCGTACGCGAGGAGGGACAGGAGTGCCTTGGCTGGCGCGACGTGCCGCGGAACAGCGAGGTGATCGGGCGGGTGGCCCGGGCGGTCGAGCCCGTGGTTCGGCAGATCTTCATTGGTCGTGGTGCGGGCGTTGCGGACGATGGGGCGTTTGAGCGGAAGCTATTCGTGATCCGCAAGCTGGCGGAGCGCTGGGCTCGTGAGTCCGGTTTGGAGCAGGCGAGCTTCTTCTACATGCCCAGTCTTTCGCACCGCACGCTGACTTACAAAGGACTGTTGTTGGCGCCGCAGATTCGGCAGTATTTTCCTGATTTGGCGGACCCGAGCTTGAAGTCGGGGTTGGCCTTGGTGCATCAGCGTTACAGCACGAACACCTTCCCGACCTGGGATTTGGCGCAGCCCTTCCGTTTCATGTGTCACAACGGCGAGATCAATACCCTGCGGGGTAACATCAACTGGATGCACGCTCGCGAGAAGCTTTTTGCTTCCCCGTTGTTCGGCGACGACATGGCCAAGATCCTGCCGACCATGACGCCGAACGCCAGTGATTCGGCCATTCTGGATAACGCGGTTGAGTTGCTCTACCACACCGGCCGGCCTCTGCCGCACTGCGTGGCCATGCTGATCCCTGAGGCATGGCAGCATCACGCGACGATGAGCGACGCGAAGCGAGCGTTCTATGAATACCACTCGTGCCTGATGGAGCCGTGGGATGGGCCGGCCTCGATCGCCTTCACCGATGGCAAGGTGATTGGTGCGGTGCTCGATCGTAACGGGTTGCGTCCGTCGCGGTATATGGTGACCAAGGACGGGTACGTGATCATGGCCTCGGAGACCGGCGTGGTCGAAGTGTCTCCGGAGATGATAGCCAGCAAGGGCAGGCTGGAGCCGGGTCGCATGTTCCTGGTGGATACGGACGCGGCGCGGATTGTACCTGACGAGGAGATCAAGGAAGGGCTCGCGAGGCGGCGTCCTTACCGGGTGTGGCTGGATGAGCGACTGGTCAAGCTGGCGGATTTACCGGAGCCGGAGCACTGGCCGGAGTACGACTTCAAGACCTTGCACATCCGGCAGCGGGCATTTGGCTATACGCTGGAAGATCTGCGAATCATCATGGGCCCGATGGCCAACCAGGGCGAGGAGCCGATCGGCTCGATGGGGACGGATACTCCCCTGGCAGTGCTCAGCGACCGGGCTCCACTGCTCTACAGCTACTTCAAGCAGCTTTTCGCCCAGGTGACCAACCCGCCGCTCGATGCCATCCGAGAGGAGATCGTCACCTCGAACATCACGAACCTTGGAGCGGAAGGCGATCTGTTTCAGGAGACGCCGGGGCATTGCCAGCAGTTGCGGCTGGAGCAGCCGATCTTGAGTAATCAGGAATTGCAGAAGCTGCGTCAACTGGATGTGGAAGGGTTGCGGTCCGTGACTTTGCCGACGGTTTTCCGGGTCACTGAGGGCGAGGAGGCTTTGAGCCAGGCATTGGAGGAACTCTGTGCGTCGGCCTCGCAGGCGATCACGGACGGGGCGACGATCCTGATTCTGTCGGATCGCACTGCGGACTCGATGTACGCGGGCATTCCAGCTTTGTTAGCAGCCTCGGCGGTGCACCATCACCTGATTCGGGAGGGCACGCGGACACGTTGCGGCCTGGTCGTCGAATCGGCAGAGCCGCGTGAGAATCATCACTTTGCCTTACTGCTGAGTTATGGGGTCGGGGCCATCAACCCTTACCTGGCGTTTGAGACGCTGGCGGAGCTTCATTGTGAGCATCGGCTCAAAGCGGGCCTGACGCTCAAGGACGTGGAGAAGAACTACGTCAAGGCGATCAACAAGGGCGTGACCAAGGTCATGTCGAAGATGGGTATCTCGACCTTGCGGAGCTACCGCGGGGCTCAGATTGTCGAGGCGGTCGGTCTGAACCAGGAGGTGATCGACAAGTACTTCACCTGGACGCCGTCGCGGATCGGCGGGGTTGGGCTCGACGTATTGGCGAGTGAGGTTCGCATGCGGCACGAGCAGGGCTACCCGGAGCGCAGGGTGCCCGATGTCCTGGAGCTGAGTTCGGGCGGCGAGTACCAGTATCGGCGTAACGGCGAGCACCATCTGACCGGCCCGCTGGTGGTGGCCAAGCTGCAGGAAGCGGTTCGCGGCGAAGACGGCAAGACCTACAAGGAATATGCCGCGCTGGTGAACGACCAGAATGAGCGGCATTGCACCTTGCGTGGGCTGTTGGAGTTCAAGCCGGTTGGGGAGCCGGTTCCGCTCGACGAGGTGGAGCCCGCTCGGGAAATCGTCAAGCGGTTCAAGACCGGGGCGATGTCGTTTGGCTCGATCTCCTTTGAAGCGCACGCCAATCTGGCCATTGCGATGAACCGCATCGGCGGGCGCAGCAACACGGGCGAGGGCGGGGAGGATCCGATCCGCTATCGGCGATTCGACAGCGAGGCCCAGCGGCGCGAGGCTCTGAAGGCGTTTTCTCCGTGGGCGGCGGAGACGTTGCGCAACGGGGACTCGATGCGCAGCGCGATCAAACAGGTTGCGTCGGGTCGGTTCGGGGTGACCAGCGAGTACCTGGTCAACGCGGATGAGCTGCAGATCAAGATGGCCCAGGGGGCCAAGCCGGGCGAGGGCGGACAATTGCCCGGACATAAGGTTGACGAGTGGATCGGACGAACGCGGCATTCGACACCGGGCGTGGGGCTGATTTCGCCGCCTCCGCATCACGATATCTACTCGATCGAGGATCTGGCCCAACTGATCCACGATCTGAAGAACGCGAACCGCCGCGCCCGCATCAGCGTGAAACTGGTGGCGGAAGTCGGCGTCGGGACTGTCGCCGCGGGCGTGTCCAAGGGCAAGGCGGATGTGGTGCTGATCAGTGGTTACGACGGAGGCACGGGTGCCTCGCCGCTGACCTCGATCAAGCATGCGGGCTTGCCTTGGGAGTTGGGCTTGGCCGAGGCTCATCAGGTGCTGCTCGCCAACGACCTGCGCAGCCGCATCGTGGTGGAGGTAGATGGGCAGCTCAAGACCGGGCGGGATGTCGCGATCGCCTGCCTGCTGGGGGCGGAGGAGTTCGGTTTCGCGACCGCGCCGCTGATCGCATCCGGATGCATCATGATGCGTAAGTGCCATCTCAACACATGCCCGGTGGGCGTGGCGACGCAGGATCCGGAGTTGCGTAAGAAGTTCTCAGGCAAGCCGGAACACGTGATCAGGTTCATGTTCTTCGTGGCCGAGGAACTAAGGCAAATCATGGCATCTCTGGGTTTCCGGACGATCAAGGAGATGATCGGTCGGACGGATCGGTTGGATTGCCGCAAGGCGGTGGATCATTGGAAGGCCCGCGGGTTGGACTTCAGCAGAATCCTCTACAGCCCCGAGGTCCCGGAGCAGTTTGGTCGCTACTGTCAGCAGCAACAGGACCACGGGTTGGAGAAATCGTTGGATGTTACCACGCTGTTGGATCTGGCGCGGCCGGCGATCGAGCGTGGCGAGCGGGTGTGTGTTGACCTGAAGGCCCGCAATGTTCACCGCACGGTGGGGACGATCACGGGGAGCGAGGTGACCCGGCGGTGGGGCGGCCGAGGTTTGCCGGAGGATACCATTCACTTTCGGTTCACGGGCTCGGCGGGGCAGAGTTTCGGTGCGTTCATTCCCCGGGGGATGACGCTCGAGGTTGAAGGTGACGCGAACGACTACTTCGGGAAGGGGCTATCGGGGGGCAAGCTCATTTGTTATCCGCCGCGGGTTTCGACGTTCCTTCCGGAGCGGAACATCCTGATCGGCAACGTCGCGCTGTACGGTGCGACGGGCGGAGAGTGCTACGTCCGCGGGCTGGCCGGCGAGCGGTTCGGGGTTCGCAACAGTGGAGCCCGAGCGGTGGTCGAGGGCGTGGGGGACCATGGATGCGAGTACATGACCGGCGGCCGGGTGGTGGTGCTGGGGCGTACGGGCCGGAACTTTGCGGCGGGGATGAGCGGTGGGATCGCCTATGTCTTGGACGAAGCGGGCGACTTCGCGCAGTATCGCTGCAACCTTGAATCGGTGGAGCTTGAGGAGGTCGCGGATGCGACGGAGATCGAAGAGCTTCGGGATCTGATTGCCGAGCACATTCGGTGGACGCGCAGCTCGCTGGCGATGAAGATCCTGGCGGACTGGAACGCTTATCGATGGATGTTCGTGAAAGTGATGCCGATCGACTACAAGCGGGCTTTGCGTGAGTTGGCGGAGCGTGGGAGGACTGATAGCCGGGAGGCGGCAGGGGAATTGGTCGAGGTGAGCCATGGGTAAGCCGACGGGTTTCAAGGAGTACGAGCGTGAGACGCCCGGGGAGCGGCCGGCCGGGGAACGGGTGGGCGATTACCGGGAGTTTCTGATCCAGTTGCCGGTAGCCAGGCTGCGCGAGCAGGGTGCCCGGTGCATGGATTGCGGGTTGCCGTTCTGCCATACGGGGTGTCCGCTGGGGAATATCATCCCGGACTTCAACGATCTGGTGTACCGCGATGATTGGGCGGGGGCGATCCGCGTGCTGCACGCCACGAACAACTTCCCTGAGTTCACCGGGCGAGTCTGCCCGGCGCCGTGCGAAGAGGCGTGCGTTCTGGGGATCAATGAGCCGCCGGTGACGATCAAGAACATGGAGTTGGCGATCATCGACCGGGCGTTCGAGGAAGGCTGGGTTCGTCCCGAGCCGCCCGAGGTTCGCACGGGCATGAAGGTGGCGGTAGTGGGATCGGGGCCGGCTGGTCTGGCGGTGGGGCATCAGCTCAACCGAGCGGGGCATCTGGTGACGGTGTTCGAGCGGGCGGATCGCGTCGGGGGCCTGCTGCGGTATGGCATTCCGGATTTCAAGCTGGAAAAGTGGGTGATCGACCGCCGGCTTGATCTCATGGAGGCCGAGGGCGTGGTCTTTCGCACCGGGGTTCACGTGGGGTACGACATCACCGGTGATCGGCTCCAGGCGGAGTTCGACGCGATCGTGCTGTGCGGGGGTTCGGCGCGTCCTCGCGATCTTCCGATCGCGGGCCGGGATCTGGGCGGCGTGCATTATGCGATGGAGTTTCTTTCACAGCAGAACAAGCGTGTCGCCGGCGACGCGGAAGCGTTTTCGCGTCACGGCTGGTGGTTTGGGCCGGCCTGCGGAGACATCGTGGCGAAGGACAAGCACGTGGTGGTGATTGGGGGCGGCGACACGGGCTCGGATTGCGTGGGCACGTCAAACCGCCAGGGGGCGAGAAGCGTCACGCAGTTTGAGTTGTTGCCCGAGCCGCCCGCCGGTCGCCCCGCCAACCAGCCGTGGCCCTACTGGCCGATGAAGCTGCGGACGAGCAGCTCGCACAAAGAGGGTTGCGAGCGTCAGTGGAGCATCCTGACCAAGCGGTTCGAGGGCGATGCCGGCCGAGTGACCGGGTTGCAGACCGTGAAGGTGGAGTGGGTGGCGGCCAACGGGTCGCGACCGCAGATGCGTGAAGTGCCTGGCTCAGAGCGGACTTGGCCTGCGGATCTGGTCCTGCTGGCTATGGGTTTTGTCGGTCCGGAGCCGGATGGCATCGTGGCCCAGCTTGGGTTGGATCTGGACGAGCGAGGCAATGTGAAGGCGAGCGAGGACGACTACCAGACCAACGTTTCTGGGGTGTTTGCTTGCGGCGACATGCGTCGGGGGCAATCGCTGGTGGTGTGGGCGATCAGCGAGGGCCGTGAGGCGGCCCGAGCGGTGGATCGCTACCTTATGGGCAGCACGTCCCTGCCGACCAAGGGTCGGGGCGATCTGCCGCGTCGGTAGCCTGCTTCGTGGTACGTGGCAGCCGGTAGTGTTCACCTGCCGGGGTACACGTATCGAAAGCGGGCGTTCGGGGCGGTGTCGCCGTTGACGGTGAGGTCCATCACGTCGCCCGCCTGCTGCATGTTGTCTGCCCACTTGAACTGGAAAGCGGGAAGCGCTCGCGACGCCGACCAGCCCAGCAGGTTGCGTGGAATGGCCAGCTCCATCTTGTTCCCGCTGACTCGCATCGTGACTTCGCCCTTGGGTTGCCACGCCCATCCCTGCTTGCTGTGCTCAAGGACGGAGGTCGTCGCGTCCTTCACCTGCCGGTTGACGATCCAGTCGTATCCTTCCCAGCCAGTAGTCGGGTCGTTGTCGCCGTCGATGAGCAGCATCATCCAGTGCCGATCGGTGTGAGGGGTGATGGGCTCGGCGGTGCGGGCGTAGAAGTAGACGAACTCAGCGTCACGGGCCACATT
>JAAYDF010000359.1 GCA_012729395.1 Phycisphaerae bacterium | reverse complement strand
GTGTACGCCTTCTTCCAGATGGGCACGAACCGGACATCCGCCGCTCCGTACAAGATTTTCTACGACGGTGGCGAACTGCTCAGCACACAGAACCAGTACTCGACGATCTCCGAGCAAGGCGACTGGGTGCGAATCGGCCTGGATTTGCCCTTCCCGGCGGGCTCGGCCGGCTACGTCCAGCTCTCCAACAACGCACCCGACAACGCCTTAGTCAGCGCCGACGCCGTCAAGTTCGTCTATAAGGGCACAGGGGAACTGCCCCCGGCACCGGCGATCATCACCGCCGTCTCTCGCAAGACCCACGGTGGAGCGGGCGTGTATGACGTGGACGTGTTCGTCGCCTCTTCCATCGAGGGTCGAACCGACGGGCCCACCAAGCTGATCGTCGCCTTCGACGCCGAAATCCAAGGCGCCGGCGGACTGAGCGTCTCTGATGTCAGCTTGTCCGCGGGCTCGATCACGCAACTCAGCATCGTCAACGACACAGAGTTGCACATCGGCCTCTCCGGCGTAGCCAGCGGATCGGTGCTCACCGTCTCCTTCCCCGGTATCACCGGCTTGAGCGACCAGGAGATCGAGGAGACCCTCTGCGTTCGCGTCCTGACCGGTGACGTCACCGGCGATGGGCAGGTCAACATTTTCGACCTGGTCCAAGTGCGGAACGAGTTGAATCAGGCACCCAACGACAGCACGTTCACTCGGGACGTGACTGCCGACGGGGCAATCAACATCTTCGACCTCGTGGCGGTCCGGAACAACCTGAACCAGTCCGTGCCGGCCTGCCCGTGATCGGGTAGCATGGGCCGCATCATGTGTATGCGGCACCAGACAGAAGACGCCAGGAAACTCTCGGAGCCCACTGCACCTCATGAAGGTGCGTGAGCATCGAGAGCGTTCCTGGCGTTTTCTTGTCTATTCGTGATCGAGAGGCACACGACAATGAGAGCATCGAAGGTAGTCAGATGGATGCTGGTCACGGCAAGCCTGTGCACACTGAGTACGGAGGCAGCGCTGGCCGCCGATTGGGCCGGCCGGCCTAACATCATCCTCTGCATGGCCGACGACCAGGGTTGGGGAGATGTGGCATACGCCGGCCACCCAGTCATCAAGACCCCTCATCTCGACGCCATGGCCGCCGAGGGCCTGCGCTTCGACCGCTTCTACGCCGCCGCCCCGGTCTGCACACCGACCAGGGGTAGTGTCATGACCGGCCGGCATCCCAACCGGTTTGGTTGCTTCAGTTGGGGCCACGCCCTGCGCCCGCAGGAGCGTACCATCGCCGCGGCACTCAAAACGGCCGGCTACGCCACCGGGCACTTCGGCAAGTGGCACCTCGGCTCCGTGCAGAAGAACAGTCCCGTCAACCCCGGCGCTAGCGGATTCGACGTGTGGCTATCGGCCCCGAACTTCTTCGACAACGATCCCATCCTCAGCCGCGAGGGCATTGCCGTGCAGACCACCGGCGAAAGCTCGATGGTCACTGTCGACGCCGCCCTTCGTTTCATTCGCGAGCAGGCGGCCGAGCACAAGCCCTTTTTCGCCGTCGTCTGGTTCGGCTCGCCCCATGTCCCTCACCAAGCCGCCGAGGAAGACCGCGCCCTCTACGACGATCAGGACAAGAAACGCCAGCACTTTTATGGCGAGATCACCGGGCTGGATCGTGCCGTCGGCAAGCTGCGCGCGGAACTGCGCACGTTGGGTCTGCACACAAACACCATCCTGTGGTATTGCAGCGACAACGGCGGCCTGCCCAACCTGGGCTCTACCGGCGGGCGCGGGCACAAGGCTTCGATCTACGAGGGTGGACTGCGTGTGCCGGCCATCATCGAGTGGCCCGCCCGCATTCCTCTTCCTCGCGTTACCAACGTGCCCGCCAACACCTCGGACATCCTGCCTACCCTGCTCGATATCGTCGGCGTCAAAACCCAAGCGGACCGGCCACTCGACGGGATCAGCCTCGTGCCCCTGCTGGACGGCACGATGACCGCCCGCCCCAAGCCAATGGGCTTCTGGAACCACCCCACACCGGGAATCCGCACGCCAAGCGCTGAGTGGATGTCCGAACTGCTGGAAGCCCAGAAGGCAGGCCGTGACATCACCGACGAAGC
>JAAYDF010000358.1 GCA_012729395.1 Phycisphaerae bacterium | reverse complement strand
TGGAGCGTGATCGGCACGGCCAGGTAGTTCCAGCCGTCCCGTGCATCCAAGAGTCGGTAGTTGTTGTCTTCGTACTCGCCGGGGAAGAACACCACCAGGCGGCCCCGGATATCCTTGACCACTTCCTTGAGCACCAGCGAAACACGGGTGAAGCCGAAGAGGCACGCCACGCCCTGGACGGCGACCACCGTGTCCTCGTCTACATCTTCGGCGGTCAGTGCCTCGCGGAGCCGGTCGGCAGCGAACCGCACAAAGTCGCTCCGCAGCTTCATCGCCAGCGTTTCCGGTTCCTCGAAGTAGACCTCGCGGTAATCGGTCTGGGCCATCCACCGCGCGAAGGTATCGGTCAGGTCCAGCGGGCGCCAACGGTGCCCGGTCGAGGTCGTCGCCATATCGAACAGTTCCAACCGCGCCCGCAGCTTCCGCTCGTCCGTCTTCGGGTAGACCACGAAGATCGCCTTCTGGTCGCCGGAGAGGTTGCGCTGCCACGGCGCGCTGATGTGGCCACGGTATCGAGCCGCAAGTTCCTCGATTCTTCCCATTCGCCTACCGCCTTTCGACCGGAGCCAAGAGCCGCGAGAACGCTACCTCGATCACGCCGCCCGACTGGCTCATGTCCAGGAAGCCCAGCCGCCGGGCGTCAACGGCGAGGTGCATCAATTCACCGGCCGGCGCGTCCAGCACCTGCACCCATAGCGTCTCGAAGAGCGTCGCTCCCCGTGCGCCGGCGAGGTAGCCGAGCAACAGGGCGAAGGCCGTATTGGTTACCGTCGGAGTGACGCTCTGCCGAAGCTTACGGCCGCGCCCTTTGAGATGTCCCGACTGCGTCCAGGAGGAAGCTGCGTTCCGCACGACCTTATCGAGCGTGCTGTCACTGAGGCGGCTGCCGACCGCGCGGCTGATCGCGTCCGTCATCTGCTGCCGCGCAAGTTCTTCGCCGGGCCGCATCTGCAAGACGGGGGCCGCACTGGCTCTGAGCAACGGGTCACGCGCGAGGGCCAACAGCAAGGCCAGAACCGCCTGCCCCTCGCGTTCAGAGTACCAACATCGCCGCATGACCCGGAACAGGGGCACCTCCGGATCGAGCGCATAAAGCTCCGAGAGACGCTGACTGGAAAGCTTCCGCGTCGCTGCGGTACGCTTGCCCAGGCAGTTCTCCTCCTGAATCGCGCCGCGGTAGTCGCTCCGGATTGCATCGTGTCGGCAGTGGGACAACACCGCCCGGAGTTCCTGAAGCATGATCGTGCGACTGGTGTGCGTACCCTTATTGCCCCATCGAAAGCCGGTGTCGTGAAGGCGTTTTTCTTCGCCCCGGCCGTGCGGTCGCAGTGTGTCTGTTGGCCGTGTGTGATTCATGTCGGGGGAAGTATACCACATCGCCGGCCGGTTTGCCGGCGAAATGCGTCGGTTCCAGAGAATGGGCGTCGGTATTCACCCTGACAGCCGGCAAGCGCTAGCCACATCCACGGATGCGTCTGGATTCGCCGTGCGGGAATCCACCCCGCGGGGAAGCTGAAGCTGCCTGAAGAGGGCCGGCCAATACCGCAGGTGGCCGTCCGACCACCACGGGGAGATCGCCGCCACAGCCTGCCCGCCGCGGTCGGGGGCACAAGACGCCGCCTGTCCGCCCGCGGGGGCCAGGGGCGAAAAACAGTCTCCACGCGGACGATACCTGTTCTGGGGTGGTGGCGCGAGAAGGGCTGAGCGGTAAGGATTCCAGGCCGCACCCATCCCTGGGTACGTTTATCCGATGAGCAATTCCGGCCCGCATCGTCTCTCAGGCCGGGCGTCGAGGCGTGTATACCATCCGCGTGCGCCTGCATCCTCCTTTGACAAACACGCAGCACAAACTGTCATCGTGAAGGCCCAGAAGTGGGCACAATGACCCGATAAATGGGCCACTTTTGCCCAATGTGCGATGGCTTCTTGCTGCAGAAACGACACACACTGTGGGTTCGGGAATCGCCGATCGTTAGCTATTACAGAAACACTGTATCTGTCGCGTGGGCAATACCAGGGGGAGTAGATGATACCCCGGCACCCAAGAGGGGGTGGGGGTGTGGCAAGGATTTCCACTGCCCGCCGCCGCCCGCCCGCCGCGCCCGGAATTGGCAGTGCAGCCGCACGCTCGCCGGCCGCGTAGGCCACCAGCCGCCGCCGAAGCTTATCGACGTTCGGGCAGCCAAAGCGCATCAGGAGCCACTCGCCGCGCACTATGCCGTCCATCGTCGCGACACCGATCGGCAGGCCAACAGCCGAAGCGAGCACGGCATGAGCCGACTCGTAGATTGCCAGCGCCCATTGCTCGCCTCGTTGCTCATCTGTCTATCGCCTCGCTTTCTGCAAATGCCGCCGCGCAGCGGCGACACACCCCAAATTGACACCCTCGTTGGCGACGCCACCGCCGTTTTTGATAGCGCCAGCCTTGGTGCTGTCACCTGTCGCCATGTCGCCACTCTGAAAAATCACGATCCACCCCCGACCAGCCGGCGGATGATCTCTGCCTTGGTCTGGTCATCCAGGGGCAGGGCCAGGATGCCGTCGATGGTGGCTTTGAGCGTATCCGGTGCGGCAACTGTGCCGGATTCCGTGCCGCGCTGGTTCGGGATATGCGGATTTACTGGGGATTCTGCTGAAAGTTCGAGTCCTGTAACGCCCAATGGCACAAGTCGCGAGTAGATCACGAGTTACGCGAGGCGCGGGAGTGGGGCAACACCGATGACGTAGCGCGGAACCGTGCCGCGCAACGTTCAACGGAGAAGGACCGCCATGCCCCGCGCGCCCAAGCCACCCCAGTATCGAGAGAAATCGGTAAGCGGACAATCCTACGCCGTGGTGACCATCCGGAACCCCGAGACCGGGGCACGCCGAGACCTGTACCTCGGGCACTGCGGCTCCGCTGAGAGTCGCCGACGCTACGCCCAGGTGGTCGCCGAGTGGACGCAGGACCAGAGTACGTGGACGCAGGACGAGAGTGACTGAGCCAGCCGGTAGCGGACGTGGCGCGACGCTCCGTCTTGGCGTTGGCTACACCTACACCCTGGCTACACCTGTACCCTGGCTACACCTGCACCCTGGCTACACCTACACCCTGATCTGCCGGGCGCGAAAAGCGGCCCTCCGTCTCGTTGAAGAAGACGGAGGGCCGCTGGTTACTTGAAGGATTGTGATACGTTCACGGACAGGCCGGCACCGCCTGGTTCAGGTTGTTCCGGACATTGACCAGGTCAAAGATGTTGATACTGCCGTCCGCGGTCACGTCCGCACGGGAGTTGCCTCCCGTCACCGGCTGGTTCAACTGGTTGCGGACCTGCACCAGATCGAAGATGTTGACCGCCCTATCGCCGTTGACATCGCCGGCCAGCACAGCGAAGCAAATCGTAGCGTCAACCAAGTTGCCGCTGGAATCGGAGATCCCGGGGAAGCCGATTTCGAGATTCGCGGCGTTGGCCACACCGCTCAGACCGATCTCCAGGACGTTGTCCGTGATGGCGACGGTTGAAGGTGAACCGCTGGAAGTGCTTACATCGCTGGCTTCCAAACCGCCGACCCCCTCGATCGCCTCATCGAAAGTCACGATGACGAGCGTCGGCCCACCGCTGCGGCACTCGACCGCTTCGGCAAACGCGACATCGATATCCATGTCGCCGGCCGCCCCGTGGGTTCTCCGGGACAAGGCACCGATCAGAGCGGGCGGCGTGGTGTCCATCTGGATCGTGTACACTTCCGGGCCACATCCGGCACTGGGATTCCCGGCGTCGTCGAGGGCTGCACCGGCCGCGATTTCGATGGACACCGTCCCGTTGCCACTGATACCCGTGACATCCACGCTGTAGCTGGCTCCCGAGCCGTCGAAGTTGTCCAACACCGCGCCCGGGGCAGTCCCGCCCAGCGTGATATCCTCAACGCCGAAGTCCGAGACCGGCTCGGTGAAGTTGATGTCGAAAGTGACCGTCGAGGAATCAGTGGGATCGGGCGATGCCTTGGTGATCGCACAGGCCGGTGCGGTACCGTCGTAGAAGAACGGGCCGAAGTCGCAGGTGCCGCTGGGGACACCGTCTGCGTTATACGACCGCACATGGAGGTAATAGCCACCATCGCCGGCCTCGGCGCTCAGCGGCAGTGCCCCGCTGCTCCACTCCGCCTCCGTGTCGGTCCAAGTGTGGGTCGGGCTCGTGTTCCATACGTACTTGTACTTGCTCATGGAGCCGGGGCCGAAACCGCCGGGGTTAGAGAATGTGTACGTCGTGCCGACGGGGTACGGTGTCCCGAGTGCACGGTCGCAGCTCAGATACGCGGGCACAGCAGGGTCGAGCGCCAGGGTATGGACCACGGTGGAGCCTTGCTGGCCAGTCGTGTTGTGCCAGGAGCCCCGACCTTCGCCCGTATTGTCCCGTGCCTCGATGGTGTACGTGTACGCGGTGTTCGCAGCAAGCCCGACATCGTTGAAGGACGTTCCGGTCCCCCACTCGCCGATCGAACTGCCGTTGCGGTAAATCCGCACACCCACGTCACCGCGACGATAAGCGTGATCGCCTCCCTCGGACGCGTACTCCGTGCTGCCCGGCTCGATGCCGACGCCTTGGTCGGCGGGAATCGCCCAGGCAAGATTGACCTGCGTTGTGCTGCCCGCGGCGGCACTGGCGAAACTGGGAGCCTCGGGGGCCACGTTGTCGATAAAGATATCCATGTAGTTGCCGTGCCCGTCGTCGGCCCATGCCCAGCCGCCGGTCTTGCCACTGTCCTGGAAGGAGGTTCGCCGGGACTTGCTCACAGAGAAGAAGTGGAATCGCCGGTGCCCGGTGACCCCGGTTTGGCTGTGGGACCAGTTCGAGCCGCTGGACGAGACATCCGCGAAGTTGGTGTCTCCGGCCAGGCCGAAGCCGGATTCGAAATGCATGACCTTCCAGAACGGGACAGGCCCGCCACCGGACGCCGTGCCGCTGGCGGTTACCGTGGTGCTGTTGCCGTAGAAGTCGTCATTGGGTTTCGGGTCGTTTTGGCTATAGAAGCTGGCGACGTCAATGCGCGGATGCCAATCGTCCTGCTCGTAACCGACGCTCCAGCTCTTCAACCCGCCGCCCAGATCGTGCAGCGTCACGGACGGCTCGTTCCAGCTTCTGGTGCCGCCATTGCGCAGGCTGATGGTGCCGTAGTAAGCGCCACCATCGTTACGGACTTTGAGCAGGACGCGGCTCCAACCCGCGGGCATACTGATGCCGCCGGTTTCGATGCCATCGCGGGCACAAACGCAGCCGGAGGTCTGCTCGCTGATCACCGTCCCGTTTCGCCACACGCGGTACTGGTCGTCAGCCCCGACCAAGAACTTTGGCCCCGCGCCTTCGGGGGCATAGACCCAGGCGAAGGCATAGGAGCTCATGTTATCCCCGCCGCCATGACTGGTGGCGTTGCCCTTGAAGTCCAGGGTATTCTGCCAGTTGCAGTCGCCGGTCTGAACTCGGCCTGGCACGTGGCCGTTGTAGGCGAACACGTTGCCGTGATCGGTGTGGACCGCCGGATAGAGGTACAGATCCCCTTCGTCAAAGCCATGTGTCTCGGTCACGCTCGCTGAGCCGTAGCCGCCCAGGCAGACCCAGTCGTTGAAGTACTCCCATTTGTGGCCGTACCAGTGCACCTTGGAGGCACCGATTGCCTGGTATGTGGCGGTGGAGCAAGTATCGTATACATCATAGCTGCCGATATTCACACCGCCGGGCCGATCATTGTCCCAGTCGCGCTCATCGATCGTGTTCCATCGATTGGTCGCGCACTGGTTCAGGGCGACGCTGAATTTGCGGTTATTGTCGGGGTTACCGGCGTTCGGATCGTAGTCGTATCGCTGGAATCGGTATTGACACCCATGGCCGGCATTTTCGCAAGGAATCCATGCGTCGAGCTTGAACCGCCCCCTGAAGTTCCAGCCGATATGCCAGTTGGCGAACCGCTCAGCGCCGTACCTCGTGGTGGTCCACCAGGAGTAGACGTCATCGCAAGAGGTCCAGCCCTCCCAATCGCCGACGAACTGCGTGGGATTGAACTCGCCCGAACTGTGTGTCCAACTGCCCGAGGGCCCCGGGGGTTGCGGATCATGAACGGAGATACCGTAATGCTCCTGGAGGCCGTGCAGGATGGCACGGGCAGCCTGCTGTTGGTAATCCGCGTTGCCGAGCTTGGCTGCATCGGACGGGTTACTGATAAAAGCCACCTCCGTCAGGGTGGCGGGCATGCTCGTTTCCCGCAGCACGTGGAAATCAGCCTGCTTGACACCCCGGTTCGTGGTCTGCATGTAGCTGTACATGCGGTTCTGGACCTTAGTGGCCATGTCATGCGAGGTGCCGTTGTAGGTCGTATGGTGGTAGGTCTCCGTCCCGTTGGCGGACGAATCACTGAAGGAATTGGAGTGGACGCAGATAAACCGATCGACGCCCTGGCTGTTGGCGTAGCTGGTTCGGGCGGCCAAAGTGAGGTAGACATCGGTATCCCGTGTCATGATCGTCGCCCAGCCGCTACTGCTGTCGGCGTTGAACAAATCCCTGGCCTTCAGGCTGATGGATAGGTTGACGTCCTTCTCCTGGAGACCGTTGCCAACCGCACCAGGGTCACTGCCCCCGTGCCCTGGATCGATGCACAGCTTCGCCCCTTGAGCACTCGATGCCAGACAAACCACAACGGCCAGTGTTCCGAGCAGACGGCTCGCTCTACGCCTCGGTTCCATCACAAACCTCCATGAAAACCTAAATGGCAACCATCACCTAGACCGTCGTCAGGTCGGTGCCTTCGACGGACATCACCTGGCGACCGGAGCGCAGCCCGAACCATCGACGGATCATTCGAAATGGAATGCGTGCAACTGTGCACGGCACGGTCGCGACTCCTAGATGACAGCATACCACGAGAAGAAGCCGGATTCAACCGGAGTGGAGCTCCCGCGCAAAGTGAAAAACGCGTTTATCCCTTGAGGTCGGCGAGGCGAAAGAGTAAGATACACCCTCGCCGAGGAACTCACTCATCTCGGCAGTATCTTTCGCCGAGTCGGGTCACAAGCTAGGCAAGCCCGACCAGGGGCAGTCGGTCGGGCATACGACGAGCAATTTCGGAGCGGCTTCAACGCCGTTTCTTCTCTGAACTCGGAGTGTCCCATGCCGCGAGTACTCATTTACATACTGGCTGCTACCGTTCTGTGTGGAGCGAGGTGTGATGCCCTTTCTTCGGACGCCGATCCACCAGGCCTGAATGGCGGCGGTGAAAACGGCGGTGGAGCGGGGGGCGGCGGTGGGGCTGGAAGCCAACCGGAGGATGGAGATGGAGCCGTGACGAACCGCCTCCAGCCGGCCGATCTTACCTACATGGGAGCCTTCCGCCTGCCGGAGACGTTCAACTGGGGTGCCCGCGGGCTGAGTTTCTACCCGGGAGGTGGCGGCGGCACCGGCTCGCTGCTGGTGACCGGCTTCGAGCTGCTATACGACCCTTCCCATCCGGGCGAATCATGCTGGAACGCGTCATGGGACTGCTCCGCTTTCTTTGGCGAGGTGACCATTCCGCCACCGGCAATCGAGTCTGATTGGCAGAATCTCCCCGAGGCGACGCTGGTCAGGCCGATGACCCGCTTCGACGGCGGGCTGGCCTCCACCGTGCACCGCGAGTACCTGTACGTCAGCGACCTGGAATACGTCCCGCGGCGGGGCTCGCAGACCAGCGACAAGCTCTATGGCTCGATCGAGCTGTGGTATGCCGAGGGAGTGGCGGGCTCTGACACGTTCAACACCGTCTGGTTGGCGAACCTGGACGGCACGAATGCCCGCGGCATGTTCCATGTTGGGCCGACCGAATCACCATATCACGGTCGCAAGATGGGGTCTTATCTGTTCACCGTCCCGGATTGGTACGCGAGCCGCTATCTCGGTGGTCGCACCTTGGTGACGGGGCGGTCGCGCGGGACGCCAAGCGAGGGTGCGGAGGCTATAACCACCCACGGGGGCTCACAAGGTCCGACGCTTTTTGCCTTCCATTCCTTCGACAATGACCGGCCGACCGGCAACCTTGACGCCCTACCGATGCTCTACTACCGCGTTGCGTTCCCGGGTTGTGCTGGGCCCAACGTGGGCCATGCGAGTGCGTGCGATTACCCCGACTACACCATGTGCGACGAGTGGACGGGCGCAGCGTTTGTCGAGCGTGGCAATCGGCGGGCGATCATGCTGCTTGGCTACAAGGGGCTGGGCCGTAACTGCTACGACGAACCGCCTGTCGACTGCCACGATCCCTGCAGCACAGCTCACGGCTATCATTGCCAACCGTACGAGCGACAGGTGATTTTCTACGACGTCGAGGAGATCGGCCGGGTCGCCCGAGGCGAGCGTGAACCCTGGACCGTACGCCCGTACACCGTCTGGCGGCCAAGCCAGTTCTACCTCACCGGTCATGTGTGCTCGAACGCGGGCGGCATGACCGTCGATGTGCGCGGCAAGCGGTTGTTCATGGTCGAGCGAGGGCTGGGAGGCGCCGACACCAACGCCCCGGTGGTTCACGTCTGGTCGCTTCAGTAGTGTATCTGTCGACTTGCCGTGGTGGTCGCCGCTCTGCCGTGGCACAGGGCGTTCCAGGGTTTGGACAGATCGCTTCTACACAGATGTGCCGGCCAAGCTGTTCATCACGTGTTTGTGCACCATCTCCATAAGAACGTGCTTATCGATTGGCTTACTCGCGTAGTCGTCGCAGCCCGCTTTCAAGCACCGGGCGCGGTCCTCCGCCATCGCGTGGGCCGTCAAGGCGATGATCAGGCCCGGGTAGCCCGCCGAGCGAAGCCGACGAGTCGCCTCGTAGCCGTCCATCTCCGGCATCTGCATGTCCATCAGAATAACGTCGAACACCGAACCCGAGCGGAAGACCGCCAAGGCCTTCTCCAGACCAATCCGCCCATTATCCGCCAGTTCCACACTCGCCCCGGCCCGGCTGAGCAAATGGGCCACGAGTCGTTGATTGTCAGGACCATCCTCGACCAGCAGGATGTGCAGGCCATCCAACGCCTTACTCTCGGCCTTCACCGGACGCGGAGCTACCACCGCTTGGTCGCGAGTGGTCACCACCTCCGCGTTCACCCCGCCTTCCAACATCCCAACTCCCGCCAGGGCCCCCGTGGCCACCGTGGCTCGGAACCGCGTGCCCAAGCCGGGCTCACTTTCCACCAGAACCACGTCGCCGCCCAACAGGTTCGCCAGCCGCTTGCTGATGACCAAGCCTAAACCGCTGCCACCGAATTGCCGCGTCACCGAAGCATCCGCTTGCCCGAAAGGCTGGAAGATCCGTGCGCACTGCTCGGCAGTCATCCCCACACCCGTATCGATCACATCAAACTGCAACCGCGGCTCGGATTCCTCGCCGTCCAGCCGAACCACCAGCCGAACACCCCCCGTCTCCGTGAACTTGATCGCGTTGCCCAGCAGGTTGACCAGAATCTGCCGCAAACGCAACGGGTCCGTCTGGATGGTCTCGGGAATCGGGCCCATGAACTCGATATCAAACGATAGCTTCTTGGCCTCCGCCCGCACACGCACGATCGACAGAACTTCCGCCGCAATCTCGTGAGGCGAGCAAGCCGATTGCTCCAACGTCATCCGCTCAGCCTCGATCTTCGACAAGTCCAGAATATCGTTGATCAGCGAAAGCAGGTGGCTACCGTTGCGGCGAATGGTGGCCATCGCGTTAGGCAACTCTATCCTTCCAAACGCACACTGACTCGGACAGCCCTCACTGATCAACTCCGCATAGCCCAGAATGGCCGCCATCGGCGTGCGGATCTCGTGGCTCATGTTCGCCAGAAACTCGCTCTTCGCCCGGTTCGCCGCCTCGGATCGCACAGTCGCCTGCTCAAGCTCCTTGTTGGTGGCCAGGAGCTCCTGCTCAGCCCGCTTGCGTTCAGTCACGTCGATGTTGAATTCGGAGACGTACCGTCGCCCCGTTGCGTCTTGAAACGGAATCATGTGCACTTCGACGATGCGGTTGTTCTCCTTCACCAGCGTCTGTTCCGACACGAGGATCTGCCCGGTTTCAATGGCCTTCGGAATTCCGCAGCATGGACAAGGGCGATCCCGTCCCATGAA
Source organism: Phycisphaerae bacterium (assembly GCA_012729395.1). Classification (GTDB taxonomy): domain Bacteria; phylum Planctomycetota; class Phycisphaerae; order UBA1845; family PWPN01; genus JAAYDF01. The sequence goes on along the minus strand of JAAYDF010000358.1, from coordinate 777 downwards.
GTACTCATAGCACTTCCTGCCCGTCGGATCGCCGTACACTCTTTGCCAACCAGGGTCCACGTAGTGCAGGTTGTACTCTGAATCGATGACATCGATACCGGTCTGGGTAATATCCAGGATTCGCTCGAATCTATCCGTATTCTCGCGAAGCTCCGCTGTCCGTTTCCGCACCTGAGTTTCCAGGTTGGCGCGGTGCTGGGTCAGTAGCGTCACAAACGCGGTAAGCACCGAAGTGATGGTCAGACCGACCAAGCCCGCAATCCATCCGTTCTTCCTTTGGTGAGCGGCAAGGAAGCCCGGCCCGGGACGAACCTTCAGAATGTATGATTTGCCAAATGCGAAGATGGGGCGTGAAATGGAGATATCGTTACGGTCCTTAGCTGTCTTGGCCAATTGTACTTCTGCCGAAGAGAACTCCCTGGCATGCTCAGGGTACGACAAGGCCAGAAACTGCGGACGCGATCCAAAATCCAGTTGGACCAGATCCATCAGGATAGGAAGCTCGTCACCATTAACCGTGCTCACCGTTCGCTCTAAGACGGCGTCCAACCGCACAACCACCAGCAAGATACCGCGCAATCCCTCACCCGTGGAGCAGCTTCCGTACAGCTCAGCAGGCTCGCTCGGGCCTGACCACAAAGGAGCATAGACGAATGGTACTGCCGTGCGGAAGTTGCGTTCCGCGGGGCGGTTACGTTTTTCCGATTTCTTGGCGCAGCTCTTGTCGGGGCTTTTTCATGAGCGGATAGCGGTGACGCCGTCGCTTGATCACGCGGG
>JAAYDF010000357.1 GCA_012729395.1 Phycisphaerae bacterium | reverse complement strand
CCCGAACGACGGGGTCGTCATGATAGCCCTCGATGCCGCACTCGACGCGCAGCCGGTCCACGTCCTCACGATGCAACAACAGCCGTGGGTGGCCAGAGGGCATGGTCGACTCGCCGGCGTGAAGCGGAAGAGTCACCGCCGCCACAATCACCCAGCCAACCCATTGGGAAGACCGTGTCGTCATCCACTCCCCCGTCCGGGCTCAGCCCTCAACTCATCGCAAGCATGGCCCGCCCGACGCACGGCCGCGCACAATTCCGCCACCTGCCGGGCCGCCCCCACATCATGCACACGGATACACTCGATCCCCGCCCTTGCACACAGCGCCACCGCCCCCAGTGTCCCCGCGAGCCGATCCGTCGCATTCGGCAAGCTCAGGACCTCGCCGATGAACCGCTTGCGGGACGGCCCCACCATCACCGGCAAACCAAGCTCGCGAAACTCCCACAGGTCCGCCAGAATCGCGAGGTTGTGCGCCGTGGTCTTGCCGAACCCGATGCCGGGATCAACGACGATGCGTTCTCGCTTGATGCCCCGCCGTACCGCGGCGGCCACACGCTTGGTCAAGAACGCCTTGACGTCGCCAATCACATCGTCATAGACGGGATTCTCTTGCATGGTGGCCGGAGTACCCAGCATGTGCATCAGCACCACACCCGCCCCGGACTCAGCCACCACCGACGCCATCTCCACATCATCCCGCAAAGCGGACACGTCGTTAATCAGTACCGCACCCGCCTCCACGGCGGCGCGGGCCACCGGCGCCAACCGTGTGTCGATTGAAATGGCCGGCCCCTCCCGGCCGAACCGACGCGCCAGCGCCGCGATCACCTCTCGTGTCCGACTTATCTGCTCCTCCGCCGATACCGGGTCGCTGCCCGGCCGCGTCGACTCGCCGCCGACGTCGATCACATCCACCCCGTCCTCGGCCATCCGACAGCCGGCGGCAACCGCGTCGTCCGGATCGAGGTACCGCCCGCCGTCGCTGAAAGAATCCGGCGTCACGTTGAGCACACCGAAGATGAACGGTCCGCCATCGCACACCAACGGCCGACCACGAAGAAGAATGGGGTCTGTGTTCCGCATCATCGGTCATTATACGACGATCAGGCGGATACGGGAGACCACCCGGTTAGGTATGAACTTCCTGGAGCTGAGGTCGGCCGCACGTCTCACGCTGGCCCGTCAACCACTTGAACCAGCAGGCCGGATGCGAAGGCGAAGCCACCAGTTGGCATGTGTCCGGAACCAATCCCTCGCACGCGTTCGGTGGATTCTGATTGAGCAGCACCACCACCCGCCGATCCGATAAAACACCACTTGCAAGAAGTAAACTCACTGACTCCACCAGGGCCGCAACCTCACGCACACGCGTGAGATTAACCACCAGCGGGGTCGCATCCCTGGGTATCGAGCGAACCTGGTTCACGCTATGAAGAGTACACGCGCGCGTCTCGACAAAGACCTTGACCACGTCGAACAGTGGCCGGCCGGCAACGGACGCTTGCGGTAGTAGTATGACCGGCTTTGCGACTGCGGAAACAGATAGACCATCTCGGTGAGGGTGTCCGCCACCACATTGCGGGCCTGTTCGAGGAAGCGGTCGGGGCGCATGCCGGACCGATCCATGACCGACTCGGCTAGGTCAGGCAGGGGGGCCAACGTCGCCAGCGGAGGATCGCCCGGGAACAAGGACTCGGCGAGCTGCTCCGCCATCTGCACCATCATCGCCAGCAGCTTAGCCGAACCGGCCACACAACGCCCTGCGGTATCCGACTGGTGGTGCAGCTCGATCGACTCCTGCAAGTTCTTCGGCAGGTTGAAGTGGCGCAACACCCACGCTGCCAGCCGACCGTGATGAGTGCCGACCAGTTGCTCTTCCCAGGCCGGCGACAACGAGGCAGACTCCCAACTCGAACTCACCAACGCGCCGTAGTGCTCCGGGAAGTAGTTGGCCAGAAGGTAATTCCCGACCGACGCCAATGCGCCCGCCGCCGCCGCTTCCTCGGGCACGCCCAACCCCAGTTGCCGTGACAACAGGGCCGCCAGGCGAGAAGTGGTCACACTCTGCATCCAGAAGAAACCCTGGTCCCACAGGCTCGCGTTATTGAACCGGATCGGCGAGAGCGACTCGCTCAGCCGATAGAACTGCCGCTCCCCGACCCGCGACACCGCATCGCGGATCGTCGTGATGGCCGAGGGATTCTCCGCCGGCAACCGATTGGCCCAGCTCAACAACGCCACACTCAGCAGCGGATCACGTTCGACCAAAGTGGCAATGTGTTCGTTTGCCCCGTCCCTGGAGCACGACGTGGTGGCCGCATCGGTGATGGTGAACTCGAAGGCAGCCGAGGGCGGATCGTTGCCCAGAACCTCGTCTACCCGCGGTTCCGTCAGCCGCTCGAGATGGTTGGCCGCCGGGCCGGCCTGGTGGCGAGATTCTACCTGGACCGGCCTCCACGAACGGTTCGCCTCCAGAATCCCCCTGATCTTCCTGATGAAAGACTCGATGTGGAAACCCTTGCGTGAGAACCAGTCGATCCCCTGGGCCGGCCCGAAGCGGAGGGACTCGTCCGCCTGCCGGACATCGCCAAGAACCAACACGGGTATCAGTCTCGTCTGCGGGTGACTCTTGAGCGAGGCGAGCATCGCGAGCGCCGCGGTGTGTGCGACAAGCGTGTCCAACAGGATGAGCTCAACCTTCCCGGTAGCCATCGCGTCCGACATGTCGGCGGCGCAATCCACCTCGCACACCTCAAAGCCTTCACCATCCAAAAGGTGCACCAGGAGGCGACGCTCGGTGTCGCAAGCGCAACTCAGTACTATCCGGGTCTTGGCCATCGGGCTATTGCCAATATACAAGCATCCGCTGACCGTGGGTGTTGGGCACGCACCGTTCATCCCGCGGCAGGGGAGATGCCAAGCAAGTGTAGAATACGACCCGCCCCAAATCAAAAGAAACCAAGCCGCACAGCCGATAACAAAGCCTCGAGGCCGGCCCATAATACAGGCGT
>JAAYDF010000356.1 GCA_012729395.1 Phycisphaerae bacterium | reverse complement strand
CCGCCGTCGCATTCCGCGTTCATTCTACCTGCCGATCTACCGTGGGGATCTGCTGGCGTACCTGAAGCTTCAGGACGACATGGCGGACACGGTGGAGGATCTGGCGGTGCTGCTGACGTTGAAGCGGTTGCGGATGCCCGCGGCGCTGGTGGACAGCATCATGGAGCTGGTCAACCGAGTTCTGAGCACCTGCGATCTGTTGTTTCAGTGTACGGACCAGTTGGCGAACCTGGTGGAGTCAGACTTCTCCGGACGGCGGAGCCAGGAGATTCTGGAATTTGTCGCCCAGGCGGAGCATGCCGAGTGGCGAGCGGATAAGGCCCAGTTTGTCGTGTCGCAGCAGCTGTTCCAGCTCGAGGATGAACTTCGGGCTACAGACATCATGTTGTGGTCGAACGTGTTCGTGGTGCTCGGCAAGTTGGCGAATACCGCGGACAACGCGGCAGAACGGCTGAGGCGGATGTTGGCGCGCTAACCGGCGGTTGCCGCACGGGTCAACACAGAAGGATATCGTTCGACGGAGTCGATTGGAGCTTCGGACCGCATGGTGGAGTCTCTAAAATCATTACTGGAGGGGATGCCGCCTTTCTTCATTATGTCCGGGCTTCTGGCGGCGGGCATGCTGATCTGGGACACGGTGGAGGTTGGCAGAAATGACGCGACCAACCTGGTCAACGCGGTCGTCGGGTCGGGCGTCCTACTGCGTCGGGCGGCTGTGCGGGTGGCCGGCATCGGTGTGGTCATCGGGGCGACAGCATCATCCCAGGTCGTGGAGACGGCTCGCAGCGGCATCTTTGAGCCCCGAGGGCTGAGCATCGAGCAGGCCGTGGCCATCTACGTGGCCGTCTACATCGTCGATACGATCCTGCTCTATGGGTATTCTTCGTTCGGCATGCCGATCAGTACCACCGCATGCCTGATCTTTGAATTGCTCGGCGCATCCTTTGCTATGGGCGGCTTCGACGTTGTGTACTGGGGCAAGGCCTCCACAGTCGTCAGCGCGATCATCTGCTCGATCTTCATCAGCGGCATCGCGGGTTTCGTGATTCAGCGGGCCGTCCGGAACGCGGTTCGAGACCGAGGAGACGATCCGGCCGTGCTGCGCGTACACGGAGGCTGGATCGGTGGCGGCATCCTGACCAGCCTGACATACTTCATGATCGTGAAAGGGATGCCCGGCCTGCTCAAGCTGGTGCCCATTCTGGGCGCCGGGAAGGTCTGGATACACGAAACGCCGTTGCGAATCGCGGTCTTCATCTTTGGCATGTGGACCATCTACGCGTTAATCATCCACCTGCTGCTGAAGCTGTGGGGGGAACGTTTCGCCCGGCAGCTATTCCCCTTGCTGGCTATCTTCGGAACAGTCTGCATGGGCTTCGCGTTTGGGCAAAACGACCTGGCCAATTGCGCCTCGCCGGGCTTGTCCGCCCTGCACCTGATCTTCCACTGGAATGAAGATGTATCCGTCGGCACGGGGGTCCCGATCCACTGGTTTTTCCTGTTCATATGCGGTCTGCTGCTGCTGGTGGGCATGAACACCAAGAACGCGGCCCGCGTCATTCGTGCCGCGGTGAATACCGGCAGCCAGGGCAACACCGTGCGTCTCTATGCCCCGCAATGGTGCATCAACATCGCCCGGTTCCTGCTGCAATTCCGCAAGCCCGCGCCCATTCTCGCCCCGGTAGCCATCAAGGCCCCGACCGGCAAGCGAAGCCACTACGACGCCACACGGGCCTGCGTGATTCTTACGGTGGGCGGATGCGTCATCGCGACGGCCTCGAGTTTCGGGCTGCCGGTTTCCACCACCTACGTCGCCTTTGCCGCGGTGTTCGCCACGGGTATGGCCGACCGGGTCCTGCAGCGCGGCGACGCCGACTTGAAGCTGGCTCGAACCGTCTGGGTGGTCTTCAGTTGGTTCGCCTCGGCGGCGATCGCGGCGGTGGCTTCCTGCGGGGTTTGCCTCGTGGTCTATCATCTGGGGCCGGCGGGCATTCTGATCGGCGTGGGCGGGAATCTGCTTCTGCGTTCCTATCTGCGCAAGCGCGGCGACGCACAAGAGGAGCGTGTCCGCGAGCAGGCCCGCGATCGGCGTCACCCGGAGGACTTCACGGAATACGACGACTGACCTCCGCCGACTCACCCGCGAGATCTTTGACCTTTCTCGCCGGTGAACCCGCCCAGAACTCGTGTGGCCCAATATGAGTGAAGGGCATGACCGTCGAGCGAGCGCCGATCACCGCACCTTCGCCGACCTCCACACCGGCCATGAGCAGACTCTGCCCACCCACTACCACGTTATCGCCGATGCGCACCTTCGCGATGGTCATACCGCGGTTGTCGAAATGGTGACAGATGATGGTGCAGTCGAACCCGAACTGCACATTGCGGCCGGCCTCGACGAGCGTTGGATCGAGGAACCGCACGGTATCGCCCAGGGTGGCGGACGTGGTATGCGGGCCGAACCACCGCCGGAAGAACGGCCCGAGCGGCGGGACATTCGCCAACACGGAAGAGAACATAGCCGCCCAAGGCGGATCGTGACGGGCCTTGACGAGCGACACGTTCAACATGAAGGCCAGCAGGGCAGGCAGGTCGGCCCCGCTCATGGTGTACTGGCCCGGCCGGGGACGCGGAATCAACCAGCGAAACACGAGCAGGGCCAGGAGATAGCCGTAGTTGAAGACCAGCACGGCGGCCAGGATAAGCAAGGTCCACCTTGCAGGTGAACTGCCGGCCCATTGTCCATGCAGCATCACCCAGGCGGCCGGCCAAAGCCCCGCCGCGCACATGATGAGCTGCATGACCAGGCCGAGCACCAACAGAATGCGCTTGCCCTGATCTCGGCGCGACACTTCCCGGCTTGCGGCCGTCGTTTCCTGCTCCACCATCGTTTGACACTCCCAAGCGAGGTCTTGAGACCCGCACGCGCCGGATCGCCGGCGTGCCCAGGCTCAAGGTACGGAATGCCGTGAGCGAGAACAAGGCTGGCGAGACGGTTCGCGACCCAGTCAGAAGAACAACCGTACGACGGCGGCAACCAGACTGGTCACCACCACGCCAATCGCGACGGGCATGAGAGCGCCGAAGATGGTCCACTTGCGGCTGCCGGTCTCGCGAAAGATGGTCCAGATGGTCGTGCCGCACGGATTGTGCAGCAATGAGAAGAGCATCAGGTTGACAGCCGTCAGCAGGGTCCAGCCGTGCTGATCCACCAGAAGAGTGCGCAACTGGCTGAAGCTCTCGACATCAGTCATGCGGCCGGCGCCCAGGTAGACCATGATCATGGTGGGCACGACGATCTCGTTGGCGGGGATCGCGATGACATAGGCCAGGAGGATGACACCGTCCAACCCCATCACGTACCCGAGGGGTCCGAGCAGGTCGACGGCGTGGAGGGCAAGGCTCTTGCCGGCCACGTCGATGTTGCCGAGGATCCAGATGACCGCCCCCGCGGGTGCCGCCGTGGCCATGGCCCGCATCAGAACGAACAGCGTCCGGTCGATCAGCGAGGTGCGGAGGATTCGTAGAATGGCCGGCCGACGATAAGGCGGCAGTTCCAGGGCAAAGGCGGACTGCTCGCCGCGCAGGACGGTTCGTGACAGAGCGTAGGATACGACGAGGGTGAAGAGCACGCCCAAGAGAACCACGGCCATCACCGTGCCGGCCGCGGCGATGGACATCAGGGCGGGTGGAAAGGCCGCCCCGACGAAAATCGTCGCCAGCATGATGATGGTCGGGAATCGGCCGTTGCAGATCATGAAGTTGTTCGTCAGGATGGCGATGAGCCGCTCGCGGGGTGAATCGATGACCCGGCAGGAGATGACCCCGGCGGCATTACAGCCGAAGCCCATGGCCATCGTCAGAGCCTGCTTGCCGTGGGCGCCCGCCCGCTTGAACAGAAAATCGAGATTGAACGCTACTCGCGGCAAGTAGCCCAAGTCTTCGAGGATCGTCCATATGGGGAAGAAGATGGCCATGGGCGGAAGCATGACACTGACCACCCATCCCAGCCCCAGGTAGACGCCGTCCACCAGCAGCCCGGTCAGCCACGAGGGCATATGGACCACGGCGAAAAGCCAGTGTAGCACTTCGTAGAGGCTCATCGAGAGGATGGCGGGGGCTTGCTCCACGCCCAGATACTCACTGAGCCAGCCGGACAGCCCACCTTCCTCCATGAGCAACCCCGCCAGGAACGCGGAGGGCACGTTCGAGCCGACGATCGTCAGCCAGAACACGGCCGCAAGCATAAACAGCATGATGGGCAGGCCCAGAACGCGTGAGGTGACCACGCGGTCGATCCGTCGATCCAGCGACGCCCACGAGCTTTCCGAGATCCTGACCGCCCTGCCGGCGATGCGCTGGGCTTCCGTGTAGAGCGACTCGACCAACTGATCGCGGAATCGCTCGCCGAGCTTGCGCTGAAGCTCGTCGGCACGGGCAAGGACTTGCTCCGAGGTCACGGGGGGGCGGGAGTCGGTCATTGGGCTCCCTCCAGTGCGATCTTTCGGCTTGCCCGCTGGACCTGGCGAGCCTGCTCGGCCACCACGCCGGGCAAGCGGTTGGCAAGCAGCGCCTGCCGCACATTGTGGTCACCTTCAAGCAGGCGGTAGGCAAGCCAGCGAGCGTTGGGTACTCCGGGAGCCAGCGTCTCAAGCAATGGCAACAACTCGTCGATCGCCTCGCGCAACTCGGGCGGCGGCTCGGGACAGCGCGGCATCGGTTGTACCGCGCCCGAGACCACGTCCGCCACGGCGTCCAGCAATTGGGTGAGCCCTTCGCCTCGCCGGGCCGCCGCCGCCACAACCGGAACTCCGAGGTCCTCCGACAATCGCCCCACATCCACGCTGAGACCCTTACGCCGGGCCTCGTCCATCAGATTCACGCAGACCACGACCTTGGTGGTGATCTCCATGACCTGGAAAACGAGGTTCAGGTTGCGTTCAAGAATGGTGGCATCGACGACGACGATGGTGCAATCCGGCCGACCGAACAGCAGGAAATCCCGGGCGATCTCCTCGTCCTGCGAGGCGGAAAGGAGCGAGTAGGTTCCGGGCAAATCCACCAGTTTGTAGCGTCGGCCCTGGTGCTCGAAGCCGCCCTCGGCGCGGGTGACGGTCTTGCCGGGCCAGTTGCCGGTGTGTTGGCGCAATCCGGTCAGGGCGTTGAAGACTGTTGATTTGCCCGTGTTGGGATTGCCGGCCAGCGCCAGGACATGGTCGTAGCGGCTCACGTCAATGCCAAGCTGCGAAACGACCTGACGCACGCTGGCCTCGTTGTTGTTCGCTGTTGTCATCGCTCGGTGATCTTCCACATCCAACCGCCGCCGACCGCGAAGCACCGCAAGGCTATGCCGCCTGCTGCGACTCATCGATGGGCCTGACCCACACCCGCGACGCCTGCTCCGAGCGGAGCGAAACGAGGCTCCCGCGAATCCGGAAGGCACGGGGATCGCGGAATATACCTCGCAACTCGGGGCACACGCGAGCCCCCTGGGTCAATCCGAAATCCAGGAGCCGTCGTCGCCCCAGACCGCGGTACTGCTCATCGATGGCGATCACCTCTGCCTCCCGGCCGTCCGGCAAATCACTAAGCCGCACGAGCCCATGCGTATCCAGTGGCTCGCCCTGGGGTGGGGCCGCCACCTGAAGTTGCGCGGCGGCCTGCGGAGCCAAGCGATACTCCTCAACGCCATCGGTCAGGATCATGCGGTGCGGCGTACGTTCCAGGACTCGCACGCTCTGCCCCGGCCGCAGGCCCTGAGCCAGGATCTGCCGAAAGACGACTTCCGGCTCATCCTCGATATGCACAATGCACGCGGGTTTGTCGATCGGCCAGTCGGTCAAGGACATACCGGCCAGAGCGGCACATTCACCCGTCGCCCGCGGGATGGGGTCGCCGTGGGGATCGGTTGGCGGATAACCCAAATGCGCATCCAGCGCCGCGACCTCATCCGGGGTCAGCCGGTGCTCCGCACGATGGGCCGCGCGGTGCAGGTCGCCCATCGGCACGTTCGCATCATCCGCCAGGTATCGCTCCCACAGGCGGTGCGCTCGGATCACATGCAGGGCATACTGCCGCCCTTCCACGGTCAAGTGCAGACCCTCTGCCGCCGAGCGAAGCAGACCCGCGTCGGCCATCCGCGTGACCAGCCCTTGCCGCTTGTTCAGCGAAATCCCGACCGCGTCGCCGACCGAGTCGACCGTCGCATCCTCGCCCCCGTGTTCACGGGTAAACAGATGCTTGAGAGCATGCTCGAACAGTGAGCGTTCCTGGCGCTGACGCCAACTGCGCCAGGGACGCAGCAAAGCCCACGCCGCCAGTGAGCCCGCGATCAGGACCAGCAACACGCCGGCCAGAATCTGTCCTGCCACCGCAGCCATCGCGCATACTCCCGCCAGCCAGTCCCCGGACCCTCAACACGTATCTGCCTCATAAGCAGTGTAGCCCGCGTCGCGGTGTTGGCAACTTCCTCGTGTCCCCCTCGCCCGTTGACGACTCCGCAGATATCGCCAAACTGTAGTAGCACAATGGACCGCCCAACAGACGGGGAAGCAAGATGATGAGCGAAAACGCAACCACATCGGATAGCACCGCGGCGACACAAGGACACTCCGCCCACGAATCGAGCGTCCCGGCCTCGCAGACCGCCGCGGACTACCCCGCGGAGGCCCGACGCGACCTGCCCGGCCTCGCCCGGCGAGTACTCATCATCGGGCTGGACGGGGCGACCTTCGACATCCTCCGCCCACTCATGGACGCCGGCCGCATGCCCCACTTGGCCCGCCTGGTCCAGACCGGGACGGCTGGCATCCTCGAATCCACCAAGCCGCCCATCACCCCCGCCGCGTGGACCACGTTCATGACCGGCATGGGACCAGGCCGCCACGGCATCGTCGATTTCGAAAAATACGATGTCCGCACCAACACTCTCTCGTTCAACAGCACCTACGAGATCCGCGAGAAGACCATCTGGGAGATGCTCAGCGAGAAGGGATTCCGCGTCGGGTCCATCAATCTGCCCATGACCTACCCGCCACGCAAGGTCAACGGCTTCGTGATCTCCGGATTCGAGACACCCAGCATCGACAACGAGTTCACCTACCCCGCCGACCTGAAGCGGGAAATCCTCCAACGCTGGCCGGACTACAGCTACCGCTCCAACTGGCAACGCAAGGCACTCGGCGGCGAGGATCTCTTCAAACGCAATGCCGCCTTCGTCGAACGCAGCTTCCACCAGGGCGGCGAGCTGGTCGAGTACTGCGGCGACAAGTACGGCTGGGACGTGCTCATGGTGCTCTTCAAACTGGTAGACAACCTGCAGCACAAGGCGTGGCGGTACCTGGATCCGAAAACGGCCGGGCAAGACCCGCACCGGGCCGAGATCGCCGCCCACTGCTTCGAGGTGCTCGATGAGGTGCTCGGCAAGCTGAGCGCCTACGCCGAGCGGCACGAAGCGACCTTGCTGATCATGTCCGACCACGGGCACGGCAGCTTGGACGGCAAAGCCCAACCCAACGCCCTGCTCGAGCAGTGGGGCTACCTGAAGATCAAGAGCCGGCTCAGCCAGGCGGCGGTCCGCGCCCGGCGCATCCTGGACCGCCTGCGCGGGAAGACCACCAAGCGGTTCGCCGCCAACCTGGGCATCGAGCACGACCTTGCCCTCGACTGGTCGCGGACGCGCGCCTGCGTGATCCACGCCGGGATGTACGGCTTCCTCTACGTCAGCCTCAAGGGCCGACAGCCCAACGGCTTGGTCGAGCCTGCCGACTACGAACCCCTCCGTGAGGAACTGCGACAGAAGCTGCTCGCGGTGACCTCGTCTGCCCCGGACGGCCGGCAGATCCAGGTTTTCTCCGAGGTGGCCCGCACGGAGGAGTTGTATGGCTGCCGGCGTGAGGACCAGCCCTGGCTGCCGGACCTGCTGCTGATTCCGCAACCGGGCCTGGCGGTGGTGCGCAAGATCCGGGGCGGCCGGCCGGTGCTGTGGAGCGCGCCCGATCGGTTGGAAGGTACGCACCGCGTCGAAGGCATCCTCATCGCCAACGGCCCCGGCGTCCGCCAGGGCCACACAGCCGGCGGCCGAATCGCCGACATCGCCCCCACCTTGCTGGCCGCCCTGGGCCTGCGTGTGCCTTCGGACATGGAGGGTCGCGTGCTCGCCGACCTCTTCGAGAAGCCCCCCACCGTCGAGTTTGAAACGCCGCAACAGGCCCAGCGGGCCGCCTATGACGAAGTCTACGACGAGGCCGAACGCGACGCCCTCACCCGCCGACTCAGCGACCTCGGATACCTGGAGTAGAGCGTTTCGCGCTTACCGTAGCGGTCGCCCCTCGACTTCGGCGAGCTCTCTTCGAGCCTGAGCCTCAGAGCCGAAGGCAGCCGAGCCGTGGCGACCGGCGTACGTTTCGACCACAACAAACGAACCTGGCCCGTTGCCACGTCCGGTGCGTTTTCCTGTTCGGCCCGTTTTCCCGTCAGAATATAAAAGTCGGAACGTGTTCGCGGTCTCAGCCGGCTACGGGCCACCAATGGTTTGAATGTTGGGGACAGTCACACCCCATAACCGCTGGTCATTGGTGACAAAGCGGGCCGCCCCTGCGGCCACGGCGCAAGCCAATTGAATCGCATCGGGTTGGCGGATGGAGGTAGAAGCCCGGATCTCGGCATAAGCGACCGCGGCGTGGCGATCGAAGGGCACGAGCGTCACACCCGCCGAAGCGGTCAACAACTCGGTGTACCGTTGGGCAAGATCAGCGCGGCCTTGGCGAAGAGGCTGGGCGAGAAGCTCTCCTAAGGTCAGAGTTGAGGTAACGATCTCGTCACCTTGCTGACGGTGGCATGTGAGCAGGGCACGCACTTGAGGCTCGAAATCGGGGTGACGTTCAATAAGGTAGATGAACAGGTTCGTGTCCCAGAACACCTTCATTCCCAGCCCTCGCGTTCCTTCCGCTGGTATTGGACAGGCTCGACTCCAGTCCAGGCCTCGGCCCCCAGGCCGACAAAGGCCAAAATGGGATCGCCATTGGCGGGGAGGTGCTCCGACGCTTGAACGGTGACCTCCAGTGGAACGCCGGCGGGGAGTGTGACCGGCTCATCGGGAATCAGGACTTTGCCATCGTAATGGGCTGTCAGGCGAATCATGATTCGGTCTCCATCCTTAGCAGCTTCAAGCATAGCAGTTCATCTGCGAGTTAGCAATCGTGTGGACGCACCATGAAGCCGTGCGCGAAACAGGGTGAGAGGCCCGGTAGTGCCAGACCGTGAACCTGTCGAGAAACAGCCTCGGGCGGGCAAGGTCGCAATGGCCTGCCGCACACGGCCGGCGGCCGAATCGCCGACATCGCCCCCACCTTGCTGGCCGCCCTGGGCCTGCGTGTGCCTTCGGACATGGAGGGTCGCGTGCTCGTCGACCTCTTCGAGAAGCCCCCACCGTCGAGTTTGAAACGCCGCAACAGGCCCAGCGGGCCGCCTATAACGAAGTCTACGACGAGGCCGAACGCGACGCCCTCACCCGCCGACTCAGCGACCTCGGATACCGGGAGTAGCCCAGAACTTGGATGCCCGGAATAGGCCATGCATGGGATCCATCGCGTAGTCAAACCCAGCCCCAAGCGCCAGCACGCCCAACGAGCCCCAAGCGCCAGCACGCCCAACGAGCCCCAAGCGCCATCACGCCCAACGAGCCCCAAGCGCCAGCGCGGGGATGCGGAGCGTCAGCGACGTACCCCAACCCCCACTCGCCAGCGCCGCCAACGAGCCCCAAGCGCCAGCACGCCCCACGAGCCCCAAGCGCCAGCGCGGGGATGGGAGGCGTCTTGTCGCAGCCAAGAACGACAAGCAGAGCCGCGACCGTAGCGGTCGCCCCCTGCGGCGACCGGCGTGTTCTCGGTAGCGGTCGCCCCCTGCGGCGACCGGCGTGTTCTCCGTAGCCCCCTGCGGCGACCGGCGTGTTCGTTGGGAATCCAGCGGTCTCCAGAGGTGTTGGCCGCTACACACTTTCGTGAAATGCGCCAGGCCCGGCGTTCACACCAGGTTCTCGAAGTGTGCCGCGTGAATGCGCAAGCCCGGCTCACCGGGTTTCTCGATGGGCAGCTTGAGCCATAAAGGCCGGGTGCCGCGGACACGTATTCGTGCCGGAACCCGCGTCGCTGACGCTTGTCCTGGCCGGCTTCGCCCTGCTGGCCGGGCGATGCTCTCGTTCCAGACAGGAAACACCGCTCATGGCTGCCGTCTTCCCTTAGCATCCGTTCGCCCCGTTGCCGGGGCTTCGCAGAGGCCCGCGGGCGGACTCTGACCAGTCAAAGGGGGAGTATACCCGTCTGTGCAGCCCTGCCAAGGGCGCAATCGAGGTCGACAGCGACTGGAATCCACTTCGTAGCCCCCAGCCGGTCCCTCGTCCACATAGAGGGTGGCGCCATTGCCGACGGTTGGAAGCGTGATAGCTGCCGCGATGAGCAAAACACTACGGATCTGAAACATTGGTGTCATTCCTGAAGTACAAAAGAACCTTGGGCGAACCGATCACGAAATCGCAATAACGTCGCGACAATGCCACTGACGATGAAGTAAAGAACGCTCGCGGGTTCAGGCACTCGCAAAACGAAGATCGTATCGAGCACCGGATCGGAGACATAGAGCAACCCATTGCTCCATGTCAATCCAACCGCCGCTGCTCCCGGCGTATCAAAAGTGGCGAGAATAGCCCCGGTCACTGGGTCGAGTTGCAGGATGGACCCTCGCCAGCCGATGTCCGGTCCGAGCCAATCTGAGGCCCCCATCCACAGGTTCACTCCGTCCCAGGCAAGATCCGTGGGTGACTCGACCGGAAGGTGAAAAGCACTCTGAGCCTGCATGGTGATCGGGTCGAGGGAGATGACCCTGCTATCGCCATCCTCAGTGCCGCACACCCATAGGTATTGGCCGTCATACGTGATCCCCTGAGGGCTCCTGATGGGTACGTCGTAGTAGCTGATGACGGAGCCGTCGATGGGGCTGAACTTGGCCATGAAGGGAAGATACGCGCCATATGCGGAAACACCCCATAGCGAGACACCGTCATAAGCGAGGCCCGTGGTTCCGCCTGTGGGCGGCGACGGGTAGCTGGCCTTGACCGCCCCGCCTTCCGGGTCAAGGACATAAAACGTATGAGGCAGATCGACGCCCCAGACCCAGAGGTCCGATCCGACAATGGCCATGCCGTCGGACATCTCGTCCGGAGCGGGAAACTGGCGCTCGATGGGCAGCGTGGCCGCGGCGCTCATGCCGTCGAGCAGCAGCATGATGCCCAGAATGTGCGTCCAGCGTACCCGTCTGTGGGTCGTCCGTGGTTCCATGTGCGTCCTCCTGACAACAAGACAGCAACTCAAGCAAGACAAACGCGAGATCGCAACTTCGGCACCCGCCGCCCGGGCTCGGCAGGTCGGGGTTCCATCCGCAGGCATGTCCAGTACTATCGGCAGACAGTGGCAGTGGGATGCAGTCCCAGTGTAATACAGAACGCCACGCCTCGCCGCCCGTTCCCGCTGGGGCAATGCTCAAGGTCGAAACATGTGGACAGGATCCACCACCTTCGCGGCCCCGGCGCGACGTGGAGCATCTCGGGCAGCAGCCTCCGCCTCTGGTGGCCAGCGAATTCGCACAGAACACACCGGTCGCCACAACCTGTCCGCCCGGCCACGGCGGGCAGGCCGCGGCGGAGGGGGCGACCGCTACGATAAGTCGTGAAGCGCTCTGGCTTGGCCGGCGTGTTTGTGCAGGCCGTGCTGCTGGACATGAACGTTTGGCTGAGACATCGCGCCAGCCCCAAAGCCGGGCACGCCGGCAGACTGCCTGGGCCGGAGCACTCTCAAGGCGTGGCGCTCGACGCGGGCAAGCACGCTAACTCATGCGTTTGGCGTAATTTAGGGAACTGGGCGATACTGGACT
>JAAYDF010000355.1 GCA_012729395.1 Phycisphaerae bacterium | reverse complement strand
CGCTGCGAATACCGGGCCGCAACAACGCATCGACATCGCTGACCGGCCCAGAGAAGACAAGGACAGATGGTAATGAATGAGGTAGATAAAGGCGAAACTGCACCGTCGTCAACCCTGCCCCGCAACCCCGAGCGTCAGCAGGCCATCGAGGATTTCCTCACTAGGTTCGCGGATTGCCCCGACCGCGATCTGCTGGCCGACATGATGGTCACCATTTGCCGCCTGGCTCACGACCACACCGGACGCGGCGAACTGAAACTCCTCAGCAAAGCCCTCCAGGAGCTGCGTTACGCCTTCAAGGTCTTCGCCCCATACGCTCCCATCCGCAAAGTCAGCATCTTTGGCTCCAGCCGCACACCCATCGGGCATCCGGACTACATCCAAGCCGACGCGTTCGGCCGCCGCATGCGCGAGGTCAACTGGATGGTCATCACCGGCGCCGGCGACGGCATCATGCGCGCGGGTCACGACGGGGCAGGCCGCGAGGCCAGTTTCGGCGTCGCCATCCGCCTGCCTTTCGAGCAGAAGACCAATGTGGTCATCCGCGATGATTCCAAACTCGTCAACTTCAACTACTTCTTTACCCGCAAACTGATGTTCGTCAAGGAGGCCTCGGCCATTGCCCTGTTTCCCGGCGGGTTCGGCACACAGGATGAAGGCTTCGAGGCCCTCACTTTGGTGCAGACCGGGAAGAGCAGCCCCATTCCCATCGTGCTGGTCGATGCCCCGGGCGGGACCTACTGGCAGCATTGGCGCACCTATGTCGCCGCCGAGTTGCTCCGCACCGGCATGATTAACCCGGAAGACATGGGGCTTTTCCGCGTAACCGACGACGTGGAAGTCGCCGTTGACGAGATCGTTCGCTTCTTCCGCCGATATCATTCGTCGCGTTATGTGGGCGACGTGTTCGTTATGCGGTTGGCATCGGCCTTGCCGGCCGAGGCGGTCGAAGCCCTCAACGACAACTATGCGGGTATTCTGGCCGGCGGACGGATCGAGCAGGCCCCGGGCCCGGTTGAAGGCGAAGGCGGGGAGTACCCCGACTTGCCTCGCCTCACCCTGCGGTTCGACCGCAAGAGCGTGGGCCGATTGCGGCTGCTCATCAATGACGTCAACGCGGCCTAAGAGGAGGTTGTCTTGCCCAGCCGACTCAGAGCTGACTTTCAACCCGAGGAGCTGTCGGCTGTCCTCGCCTGCTATGACCTAGGCAAGGTCCAGCGGATTGACAGGCAGCTCAAGGGCTCGCGACGGTCTCCGAAGGTGATTATTACCTCCGACCGGGGCCGATTCCTTCTCAAGCGCCGTGCTCGCGGTCGAGATCATCCGGTCAGAGTCGCCTATGCCCACAGCGTGCAGCGCTTCCTCGCCGACCAGGGCTTCCCCTTGGCTAGGCTGCTGCCTCTCAAAGCTGGACAGGACACGATGGCCGTCTTGGCCGACCACATCTATGAACTCTTCGAGTACGTGCCTGGCCTGCCTTACGACACCTCACTCGAAGCGACATTCGATGGCGGGCGTGTCCTTGGCCTGTTCCATTCCCTCCTGCAGGCCTACGACACGGACTGGGAGCCCTCCCGGCGAGGGTACCACGACGCCAACGCGGTCCGCAGCAACCTCAACGGTATCCCCGCCAGCGTCGGCAAGGACGACAGCGTCGTGGGCCGTGAGTCCGAACTGCTGTCCACGGTAGGGCGGCTCTTCGACGCCTACGAGGATGCCGCCGAACGGG
>JAAYDF010000035.1 GCA_012729395.1 Phycisphaerae bacterium | reverse complement strand
TGGTAGTCCTCGACGTCGATGCTCAGGGCATTTACCTGTTTCGGATTCGTGGTCTGCATATGGTCAGGCGCGTCGCCGTCTGAGGCGAAATTCGCGTTTCTCCTTATCCCAAAGGATGGATGCATTCTCCAGCAGATAGCCCATCACGGGACCGACGTCATTCGACCGCACCACCTGATAGATCGTATCGTTCCGGAAGAAATCGAGAAAGGACGGCCTAGCCTTCCAGCGATTATCCGTGGTCGTCAGGAACCACATAATATCACCGAAAAGAAATCGCAGGTACTGATTATCGCGATACTCCAGTTGTGGCTCCGGCGATTCCCCAGCAGCCAGACGGTACATGATTCTCGTCATATCCAGTCCCGCGGCCACGGTGGCCCGGTAGCTCTCTGGAAACCGCGGATTGATTTCCATGAGCTTGACCACGTTGTCGCGAGGATCGGTAATGAAATCGAAATCGCAGAAACCGACCCACTTGAGCTCCCGAAGGACCTTGAGGGCGGACTCCAGAATGTCCGGCCGATGCTCGGTGCGGTTCAGGACACTGGACCCACCGGTCGGGGGATAGTACCGGAGCTTGGAGTAGACCACACCCGCCAGCAACCGTTGTTCGCGGTCCAGGATCACGTCGACCTTGTACTGCGTGCCCGTCTGCGGCACGAACTCCTGGACGAAACTCTCGCCGTGGTCGAACTGGACTTCTCCGAATTTCGCAAGAAGTTCATCGGCGGATGCGCACAACGTGATGCCGCGAGCGCCGGCGGCCACGGCAGGCTTGATCAGGACCGGATAGGCGGCTTCGGCGGCGATCTTCTCGATGGGCTGATCCTGAGGATACCAGGTCATGGGAATGGGACAGCCGCCTCTGGCGGCGGCCTTGAGAGTGCCGATTTTGCTGCGGCCCTGGACGAAGACCTCGTATGGCGGAAGGAGCACCCTGGTAAACCGCCGCAGAGCGTCCTGATGGCGGGCGACCAGATCAGTCATGACGTCCCCCACCGGGAACAGAACCGAAATGCGTCGGCGTTCGAGCAAATCGAGCAGAAATTCGGCGCAGGCCGCCGACTGATCTTTCGGGTCGGGGTAGACCACGCGCTCGCGCACGCCTCGACAGTAGAACCCGGAGCAGTAGCGCTTGGCCGAGCCCACAACCACGCGCAAACCGGCTGCGGCACAGGATTCGATGATGGGCAAGGCGGCCTTGGCCTGGGCCTCAAGAACGAAAACCGTCTCTACCTTCGCGTCCCGGTTCAGAACTCCGCCACCCTTTCCGGCGAACGAGCCGCCGCCTCAAACACCGCCATCAGTTCACCGGCGATCATCCTGCGATCATACTTCTGCCAAGCCGCCTTTTTGCCGCGCTCGCCGAGCTCGTGGGCCCATGCGCGATCGTCCGCAAGGGACTGGACCTTGGCGGCCAGGTCCGCCGGGTCTTTGGGATCGGCCAAGACGCCGCAGCCTTCGGCCCGCACCATCTCGATCGTCGGCCCCTCAAAATTCACGACGGCGGGCATGCCCATGAACATGTAGTCGAAGATCTTGTTCGGCGTCACCGGGCGAGGTTCGCCGATGTCCTTGAGAATCATCAGGCCGATATGGCAGACGGCCAGGATGCCGGGCAACCGTTCCTTGGGCACCGGGTCGGCGAAGACGATGTTGGTCAGACCCTTGTCTTTGGCCAGTTCCTTGAGCCGCGTTTTTTCCATCCCTTCGCCGATCAGAACGTAGGCGATGTCCTGCCGGTCTCGCGAGTGCTGGGCCGCCTCAACGATATAGTCCAGCCCGTTGGCCTTGCCATGGGCGCCCGTGTAGATCGCAATCGTCTTGCCGGCCAAACCTTGCGTCTCGATGAACTGCGTATCGGGAGTAACCTGCCGGAACAGATCGCCTTCGGCGCCGAGCAGGATCGTCTTGAGTTTCTCCGCTGGAAATCCTCGCTCGATGAGCCGGGTCTCAAAGCCCGGTGAAACCAGCAAGATCCTCTTCGCCCGGTTGTAAAGAAACACCTCAAGCCGCTCCATCATCCGGATGTACAACTCCTTGCCGGTCACCCATCCGCTTCGGATCAGGCTCTCGGGCCAGATGTCGCGGACCTCGAAAACGAACGGCTTGCGTCGAAGCCTGGCTCCCAGATATCCGGGAATCCCGACCGTCAGCGGCGTGCTGGTGGCAAACACGACGTCCGGCCGGGGTGACCGCAAGACCGCCCACGTGGCCAGGAACGCAAACCAGAAGAACGACCACATCCGTTTGGCCGCGCCGAGTTTGTTCGAATAGTAGACGTTGCAGACGGTCAGGTCGATGCCGTCGATGCGCTCCCGACGGAACAACCGGTACCACGGCATCCTGGCCAGCCCGCTGATGTCGTAGATTCCGCAGATCATGTGCACCCGGTGGCCCGCCTGCACCATGTACTTGGCCACGTCGTAGCTTCGCGTCCCGCCCGCGCCCGCATTCGTCATGAAATGCTGGTGGATGTAGATCAGGTTCATTCGGCACCTATTTCATAGATCATCGTTTCGGTTGTGCAGGGGAGCTGTGCACTGATCCGGATCGACAGCGTGCAGAGCGGCTGTCGATGGCCGTAGTACAGCGACTCCCAACCCGCGTTGTCCTTGGCTTTCAGTACATCGGCTCGCAGCGGCTGGCTGCTTCGGCATTCCAGCCGCCAGGCGCCGATCACCGCCACCACGACCTTCCCAGCCTCGACGGCCAGCAGCCGGGCTCCGTCCGGCAGATGGAATCGCAGTTCGACAGCGTGATGGCCCTGCCCGGACAGTTCGTCCCGGATCGTGCAGCGGCCGGATGCATCGAGACTGACTTCACGACGGACCGGCAACTCGCGTCCATAGGCGTGGCTGACGCCCCTGAAGCGGACCAATCCGTCACGGACCGCGAATTCCTCGACGTCGGCCCGCGGCCACGGAAGGTACATAAACCGTGAGACCAGTCGCAGCGGCGAGCGGTCATCCAGAATGACGGTGTTGTGGGCGTAGATCGACTTGAAATACCCTTCCATCGCCGGCTCGTCCGGGGCGTAGTATCGGTAGCTGCCGGCATCCCGCAGCAGATTCACCCCGTCGGCCCAGAGGTCCACGTGCAAGGGGTCCACGTGGCCGACGCGGTCGCGATACGTGTGGCACCGGATCATCGCCCACAGATGCTTCCGGCCGCTGCGAAGGGTGTAGTATCCGCCCGTGTCGAAGCGGGTGCTGATTCTCTCCCTGGAAACGACGGGCGCTTCGAGGGCCTCCGGGCCGAAGAGGTACAGCAGATCCTCGTCCCACGGTCCCTTCGGGAACAGCTTCCGCCGCGTAGACAGGTAATGGCAGGCCTGGATGGCCGGCCGATAGTCGAGATAGTCGCATGCATTAAGCGGCAGTATCAGCGCCCCGTCGTTCGGACCGTAGTTGGGCAGCCGCCCGGTCGGCTCGTCCTGGAGTTGATACAGGAACTCGGTGGCAAGCCGGAAACGCTCCGCAAGAACGTCGGAGAACCGATCGCCGTTGACTTCAGCCAGCCGCAGCACCCACAGGTACGCCTGGAGCATCAGCCGGTGGTAATTGACCGACTGCTGGACGTAGCTGCCGTCGTCGTAAATCAGTCGAACCGCTTCGGACTCCAGCACCCGTCGGCCCAGTCGCTTCCATCGCGGCGCCCCCTTCAGGAACGGAAACAACGTGCCGATCGTGTAGAGCCCGGCGGCCTCGGTGATGGCGTGGTTGGTCTTCTGCCGGATGGCGTGGGCGATGAACTTCGCGATCCGGTCGGCATGAACCGCCAACGCCAGCACAAGCCGCTCCACCCGAGTTCCGGTCGTCTCGTGACTTCCGCGAAAGCCGAAGAAGGCGAAGCACCACGCCATGCACCGAAGGGCGCACTCCTGGCCCGAGACCCAGTGCACGCCGTGGTTGGGCTGATTGGCGTCCAGCCACTCCTCAAACAGGCACCAGAAAACGCCCGCGTACCGACCGTCGCCAGTCAGAAGATACGCACGGACCAGGCTATAGGCCCAGCCGAAGCGGGAAGCCTCCCAGACGAACTTGATATCGCCGCGCTCGGCGGAAAAGATGCCCAGGTCGCACCAATGAACCTCGGCTGGCCAGCGTGCCCCACTGAATGGATTCCGATGCCAGTCGACCGGTCCATCGAACACAACCGAGTTCCTGAAGAAGTACGGAAAACGACCCTGCAACACCTCCTCGGCCGCGTCAACGGCGCGACCGAAACGATCCCGGTACTCCGGGCGGACCGCCAGATCGAAGAAACGTCCGAAAGCATCCTCGTCCATCGGCCGCGAAACCACATCGTCCAACCGCAGTTCTTCCCAGCTCAACGCGGGAAACCGGCGCTTCATAAGCCCGGACCTCACCACCGCTCGGTGGTACACCGCACGGACCAGCGGGCCCACTCCGAAATAGCGTACGGTCATGGTCAGGTCGTTGACGTTCATGCCTCTTCCACGACCTCGGCGATGCAGATGCGGTTGTCGATCTTCTTGAGGGCCTGCCCGCTGAAGATCAGCACGTTGCGGTCCCACTCCCCGCGAGGCAGCACGATCGATCCGAACTGGAAGTACTTGATCGACCAGACGTCCTTCTCGACCCGATAGACTTCCCGCCAATCGAGGGCGTTTTCGGAGACCCAGATCGTGGCGTGACGGTTGTCGTACTTCTCGAAGTACTCGACGGTGGTGGAAACGGTGTACCACCGGCCGAACCTGGCGGCGTAGATGCAACTGCCGGGGGTCTCGACGACCTTCTCCGTCCGCCCGGTTCGTTTGTCCAGTACATGAATGGCGTTGAAGTCCTTCTCGGTGTCCGTGCCGTAGACAAGGCGATCGGGAAAGACAAAACCGCTCACGGCCCGATACTTCTGCTCCCCCTTGACGACCCACTCGAACGACTTCAGATCGGCCGAGAGGCGACCGATGCCGGGTTCGGCGCCGTGGTCGCCCGCCATTACCCAATAGCCGCCGTCGTACCGATCCTCGATGATGTTATGAACGTGGCGAATCTCTCCGGGAGCAAACTCGTGGAACGGCTCATAGCTGCGACCGCCATCGGTCGATACAAAAAGCCGCACACCGCGCCGCTCGGCATTCGACCAGTACTCTCCCCACAGTATCCGCCCCCCGCAGTCGAGCGTAATGGTCATGGGCGCCTTCGGGCCGTCGCCGTCGACCCGGGCCGGGCTCAGAACCAACTCGCCCGGTCGCCCGTGATAGAGCCAGTGCCGGCTGGCGGCAACCCGGCTGCCGTCCGGCAGGACCTGGTAGCCCCGAATCTCGTGACGGAGCAGCCGACACAGCAGGCGGCTCGGCTCGATCAGACGGCGGCGCATCGGACATGGCACCACAGCTACGGGCGTCGTCTCAGAACCGTCCCGCCAGACGCCGACGCGGTAGTTCCGGCTCAGATACGCCTGGCCGGACTCGTTCAGGCCGACCGCCCGGCCTTTCAGAACGTGTTTGATCTTCAGGGCTGGCACGATAAACGCTAGAGTTCGATGACCTGTCCCGTGTGCAGCGATTCGATCGCCTTGAGCGTGGCCCACGTCGAGACCACGATCTGTTCAAACGGAATGGGGGTCGGACCTCCGGACTGAACGGCTTGGGCAAACTGCTCCCACTCCTCCCGATGGCCTTTGCCCGCCGACGACTTAAGCGGTTCGGTCTTGCCGTTAGCCATGAAGCGACCGCGACGGAAGTCCTCGATTTCGCCGATCGCCCCTCCGCCGTAGACCTGTATGAACTCCTTGGTATGGCTCTTGTCGCCGCAGGCCAGGTACGAGACGGCGCCGATGCTGCCGTCCTCGAACCGTAGCGAGATCATCACGTTGTCATCCGTCAGCGCCTTGCCGGTCTCCCGCCCGATACACTGGGCAAAGACGCTGATCGGCCGCGACTGGGTCATGTGCACCATCCAGTCGACAAAGTGGCAGCCCTCGCCGATGATTCGGCCGCCGCCGACCTGTGGATCGTGGACCCAGCTTTCCTTGGGGCTGAAGCCCGCGTTGCACACGTAGTGCATACACAGCGGCCCGCGACCGCTGAACCGTTGCCGCAGAACCGAGGTCAACGCGGCGAACCGGCGATTAAAGCCGACCATGATCTTCCGATCGGGCCGTTCGTCGGCAGCCTGCAAAACCTCTCGCAGTTCATCCTCGGTAAGGCACAGCGGCTTTTCCACCATCACGTGCTTGCCCGCCCGAAGAGCTTCGATCACCAGCGGAGCATGGGTGTTGTGGCGGGTTGTGACGAACACGGCTTGGATGTCCGGATCGGCCAGCAACTCGCGATGGTCGGAGACCGCCCGCTGAAAGCCGAACTTCGAGGCGGTGTGATCGGCGGAGATACCATTGAGGTCCGCCAGTCCGACCAGCCGGTAGGTCGGAATGCTCTTGATGGCGGGCAGCATGGTCAGGTTGGCGAAGTTGCCGGCCCCGATCACGCCGACGCCGACCGTCCCGCCGGCCGGTTCGCTTCGTCCGGTCCGGGACGGACTGACCACCGGCGCCGGCCTACGGTTTTCGACCTGCGGATAGGTCAGCACGATGCCAAGGAACGGCTCGTTGCTTTCGCCCTTGACCAGCCGGTACGCCTCCTCAGCCTGGTCGATCGGACAGCGATGCGTGATCAGCGACCGCACGTCGAGTTTGCCCTGAGCCATCAGGTCCACCACGCACGCCATGTTCCGCTGCTCGGTCCACGGCACGTAGGCCTGAGGATAGTCGATGCCCTTCTCCTCGTACTGGCTGTCGTACCGGCCGGGCCCGTAGCTCGTCGAGAGCCTCAACTGAAGTTCCTTCTGGTAGAACGGCTTGCGAGGGATGTCCATCTTGACCGCTCCGACGACCGAGACGCGGCCTTTCTTGCGGGCAATCTGGGCGGCCTGTTCGGTCGGCTCGTTCGAGCCGGTGGCCGCCGCGATGATCACCGCGTCGACCCCCAGGTTGCGGGTGAATTCAGCCACCGCGCCCGCAAGCTGGCCCGGCGTGCAGACCCGGTCGCAGCCGAGGGTCTTGGCCAGTTCAAGCCGCGCCGGGTTCGGATCGGCCCCGATGACCCGGCAGCCGGCGGCCCTGACCAGTTGCGCCGCGATCAGACCCAACAGCCCCATGCCGATCACCGCGACCTTCTCGCCGACCACCAGCTCGGCCACGCGAACGCCCTGCAGGGCGATGCAGCCCAGCGTGGCGAACGCAGCGGACTCGAAATCCACCTCCTGCGGTACCGGCGTCACGAGATTCCTCGGGACGAACATCACCTCGGCGTGTCCGGCCCCGCCGCAGGCGACCCGATCGCCGGGCTTGACCTCGGTCACTTCGGGCGTCGTCGCCAGCACGACGCCGGCCGCGCTATAGCCCAGCGGCATCGGCTGATCGAGCCGTGCGAAGACCGTCCGCAGGGTCTCGCGCAGGCCGTCGCGCTTGATCTTCTCGATGACCTTCTGGACCTCCTGCGGCTTGGCCCGCGCCTTGCCGATCAGGCCCTTGCCGGCGAACTCCGTGATCATCTTCTCGGTCCCCGCCGAAATGACCGACGCCTGCGTGGCCACGATCACGCCGGGCCCGGCCGGCTGAGGATCGGGAACCTCCTGAACCGAAAGTCTGCCGCTACGGATGTGCTGCACTATCTGTTTCATGCCTGTTGTTCTCCTCCTCACGTCCAACGCCCGCTAACGACCTGCCTGCTGTTGTGCCGAATCACGTGGATTCCGCCCGCAGTAGAGACACCGCCGAAATCCGCCCTCGATCTGCGTGAGTGCACGCCATGCCTCAAGGGTTCAACACTCATTTGTCCTATGCATCTTCTTTCGAATGGGTACATCCGTCGCGAGGACCCTCGCCAGTGCATCTCGTATGACGAGATTCTCATCTGGATCGACATTTCCCACCCCCTGGACTCGCACAATCCCGCCCTTATGCCCCCGGAAAGCATTCAGTGCGTAGAGGGGAGGACGCGGAGCCAGGCTCAGTAGCCCGAGAAGCGTCTTGCCAATCAGGCCGAAACGCAATCCGTTCTTACATAATCCGTAAGCCTTGTAGTAAACTCCGGCGTTCTTCTGCCGCAAAGTCCTGGTGAAACCCGCATCGCGATACACGTAGAGCAGATCCTTGATGTTGCCAAAAACGCTGTCCGTGTGCGAACGGTACAGCAACTCGAAATCCTGCGCCACGCGAACTCTGGGATCGGCTTTCCACCTCCGAAACCACGACGTCTTGCCAACCATTGCCCCATGTGTAATAGGAAACTGCAGCCATCCCCACCGGCAAATCTCTGAATGCGAAGTCGGAGGACGCCTGACCTCGAATATGGTCTTCGCGTCCTGAGATACCCGGATCGTACCACACCCGAGGACATCCACTCGTGTGTCGCACTCAAGGGCGTACACTTGCTTCTCCAACCGGCCAGGAAGGCTGATGTCGTCCGCATCCATACGGGCAATATACTTGCCTTCGGCCATGTCTACCCCACGGTTCTGAGTGAATGACTGTTTCATATTCACGGTATTGCGCGCAATCTTGACTCGTGTGTCGTTAACGCTTTCCATCAGCGTCCACGATTCGTCGGTAGAAGCATCATCTACCATGATAAGCTCCCAGTCATCGAGCGTCTGGGCAAAAACAGACTGAACCGCCTGATAGAGATACCTGCCCGCGTTGTAAACAGGCATCACGACACTAACCAGAGGTTTCGACACGACTGCTCTCCAATCCAGCGTCTCTGTTGGCAATTGCCTTCGCCGTTACACCGCCAATCACGTGGTTTTCCCGCGCAAACAAATAACAACCACGGGCTGAAGCTGGCAACTCTTTAGTCGCATACACTCCGCCCTTCTACCTTGAAGGCTGCGTACCTTATCGCCCGGAGAAGGGTGTCGGACTGCACCCTGACATTATACTCCTGCTCTATCATCCGCACCGAATTCCGGCTCATACGGTCGTGAATCGCGTCATCTCGGAGAATCTCTGTGACTTTTTCCGCGAAATCATCAACGTTCCCGGATCCGCAGAGGTATCCGGTCTCCCTATCAATAACAATGTCAGCCTCCGGGCCATGTGTGCGGAAATCGTCTCCAATGATCACCGGAAGTCCGTAGGCAAACGCATGCTGGACCGCCAGACCTGCTGCAGCGGGAATGACCATCACCCGGCTGGACAAGAAGTACTTGCCAAGAGTCTCCTGATCATACACTGCCCCGCAGAACCGCACCTTGTCCGATAGCCTCATCTCCAGTGCCCGGCGCTTCAGATCGTCAAGCAAATACCCGTCGCCAATATACACCAGGTAAGCATCCTCGACGTCATCACAGATACGTTTCAAAACCTCAAGCAGTAGCTCAGGCCTCTTCCTTTCATGCATTCTTCCCGAAAACAACATGATCTTCTTTCCGGCCAGCCCCTGCTCGGCTTTGAACCTCTCGATATCGTCTTCGGCCAGTAGATTCTTGACCCCGAAGACCTCCTCCGTGTTTATGGTGTTGTATGCGACAAATATCTTCTCCTTTGGAGTTCCCCTTTGGACCCACATATCCTTCGTCTTCTTTGAGTAAACCACAACCGCACCGGCCAACCCAAACATGATTTTGCGCAGAACGCAGCTCAGCTTTGTCTCGGGCCGTGAGAACCCGTGTCCCCACAGGCACACCTTGCCCGGCAGTACCGTAGAGAGCAAAAGGTTGCTCCAGACCGAGGGCCTGAGGAAATCCGGTGACATGACAAACACTCTCGCCCGGCCACAAATCATCGCCCACACCACGCGCCGCTGAAACGTAATCCAGTTCTTTCGAAACGGAATCTTCAATTCAAAAGTCTTCGCCGCCACCCCCCCCACTGACGCAAACTCATCTTCGGAAATAGTCTCCACCCCTTTGTCGCTGGGATTGCTATAAACTCGGATATCACAATTCTTATTCTCCTGCAAATGCTCGTAGAGCTTCTTTCGATAGTGTGGAATGCATCGGCCGCAGAATATCACCTTGATCCTACTGGAACCGTCGTTGCTCACGGTTGCGCTCCTGTTCCGCCGAAGTACTTCCCGCCAATCTTGGCGGCATTTGATAGAGCTACTGCATATGCGACCAGAATAGCTTGATCGTGTAGTACGTCCATAGGAGCCCTGCAACTGCTTGGCCGACAACTACAGCCCATGCGGCCCCTGTCGCGTGGAACCAAGGTATCAGCAGCACAGTCGGTATTAGTGTCCCTGCCAGACTCAGTCCGTTCACCAGCGGCGTGACCTTAGTAGGAGCAAACTTAAGCACAAAAGGCCGCATCAAGTAGACAAGCGACGCGAACGGAGCCGCCCATACGAGAATACGCAGGAGATCTTCTGATTTCTCCCCAAACGATGGAAACAGGATTCTGAGCGCCACCGGACCAGCAACCCAGAGTAGAATAGCAGGTAATGTCGCTGAGGCGACAACCAAGACAAACAACTGACTCCTCGCTGCCTTCGGCAGGTCAGCGATCGTTGCGTACCGCGCCAGCAGGCTCAGAAGCACATAACCTATGCACGATACAACCACAAGAAAACTAAACACTATCGCGCTTGCCGCGAAGAGATCAGCGACATCAGTGTACGTGTGATAGAAACCCAGAACGATCTTGTTGAGGTACGGACCTGAAAGGGAAATCACTCCAGCTATACTCATGTGCAACCACACCTTCTTCAGCGACTGACCCATCTCCTTGTCGTATCCGCCGCTCATCCACTCGCTCCGGCGAACCATTAAGATGCCATATGACAGGAAATTGCCCACTGCGTATCCCCAAGCAAAACCGACAGCACCACCGACTAGAGCCCCTGAGAGTCCAAACGCTACAACGAGTATCGCCCGCATCGCATACCATACCGTTCGCTCGCGGAATCGTCGTTGGACTCTTAATTCGGTGAGCCCAAGAAAGAACTGGTTCTCCGGATAGAGGGAGATCAACAGCGGGACCAAGCACTGAAACAGCAGACGCTCAATGATGCCAAACGACGCACCCCCTAAGAGGGTCGCCAAACCAACACCGACTATCGCAACCATCGCCCATGAGCACATTCTCATGGCAGTGCTGTAGAATAGCCTCTGACCTCTTTTGTCGTATGTCGATAGGTGACGAATCATCCCCGTCACCAAGCCATTGGCCGGTTGTGCGCCTATAATCGCGGCAATGCTCAAGGCAGTCACGAAGACACCAAAATGCTCTTTCCCAACAATATACGCGGCCAACGGGAACAAGACCAATCGAGGCAGACCTGTGTTGGTGATGTGCTCGCCCATCGCCCAGAAAAAGTAACCAGCTCGAGTCTGGTAAGTTCGTAAAGAAATCTTGGCTGGACTTGGCATAGATGCATTGCCTTAGTAGCTGATTACCTCTGAGAATTCCTCAGGCTCATAAGCATAGGCGGCATGGCAGCCTTGTTGCGGCCCATTGCTAAAAGACCAGAGCACATCCGACAACGCGAAGACTAAAAGAAACAAGCCCGCATGAATCGCTGTGGGGCTGGCAAGTGTACTCTCAAAGAACGCTCCACTAGCCAAAGCCAAGAATACTCCGAATAGTAGACGTATCGCCTCTTTCGTCTCCGAGCACGGTCGTCGCATCAAGGTAGCTAGACGGTAGAATGTAACCCCAATTAGGGTTAACAGGCTAAGAAGCCCCACGAACCCGTAGTCGTACCAGAAACCGAGGTATGAGTTATGCGCCCCTGTACCGAAGTACTGGGCTACGGCAGCGTCGCCCATACCCCCACCGTGGCCGATCACGGGAGACTCGATGCATCTATTAAGCAACAGCCTCCATCGCAGATCCCGACCTCCCATGTCGGTCTTCTTCTCAATAAACTTGTACTTCAGCATGTCCTTCACATCGGGTCGCAGAAGACCGAGGACCTGCACTGTAGCCACGCTCACTACAACTATTGTAATAACTCCAAGGAGTATACGCCGGACATCCAGCCGCAGGAGCACGAGAGGAAAAGCACCGATCACTGCACTGAAGATTCCTATTCGTTGCCCCATCATGACTAGCAGCGGAATCAGAATTACAAATGCACATAACGATAAATAGCGAAAAAAACGATTCTGATTTGTCTGAAAGAAACTCCAAAGCAGAAAAGGGGCTAGAATGCCTGTGGCTATAGCCAAACTCTGACCCCTTCCAAGGGCGCTCTGGTACTTGTAGCTCGCCTGGTAGCCAGGCATCAGCATCACAACACACCATACTAGCGCAACAAGAGCGATAACCGCCAAGACCTTTCTTACTTGTCCAATATCTTGCACATAGGCGCTCGTTGCACCTATGACACCTAGGCACAACAAAAAGAAAGCGACTGTGACTTGAATGCTATACAAGGCATGAATCGAGAAACAACTCGTCAATATCATATAGACGGCAAGGCCAAGCATGAGCTTCCCAGAGAACCTTAGACGAGAGAGCCCCTGAAAACCCAGAACTGCGAGCGATAGGAGAGCCCCATAGCGAAGGAGAACCATACTTCCCGCCACTCCGCTTTGCGAACCACTAAATGCCATTCCCAGCGCCAACAGAAAAAGCAGAGGCCTATAAGCCCTGAAGGCGACAAAAAGCACCATGATGACAGCGGCTACAAGCAACCCGAGAAGGAGAGCCTCCGCCCAGTCGGACTCCATCATCTGCTGAAAACGAATTAATACGGGAGATACTTCCATGCCAGCCTTCTGTCGATCTTCTCTGCTCGCGGGCAGACCGACATCCCGCAATCCACGAGACTGAGAACCGTTTTCGAACCCTAAACCATAAGGTCCGCCCACACTCCGTCCCCGTCGGTGCACCGTCCGCCGCTCGAATCGCTCGATCCGCCGCCTTCGGTCGCGCCGATTGGGACCTGCATTGCCGCTTCCGCAGCCGATGGGCGCCCGAACAGAAATCCGTGGTCCGGGTGCTGTTTCTCCTCAGGACGTCAATCGTTCATACGTCCGCCGGACCGCCGCTGTTCGCCCGGATCAACCGTGCCCCAGCCGCCGGCGTCGTTCGCCAATCTAAGCCCTTCTCATCATACTATCGTATCGGTATTTCACCGATCGCCGGTTACCAAAAAGTGCCCGCCGAACGCGCGAAAAAACCACCTGTTCCCCCAAAGATGCCGTCAACGCCCCCTGAAAACGCCGCTTTTATCAGACCCGCCCAGCTATACCCCCCCGAAGGCAGGCTGAGCATCCGCATACCCGACACAAAGCATACAGCCAATAAATATACCTTAAGTATGATCTCTATCAGTGCATTGATCCGTCCGCCCCGCCTCTTCCGGACGCGTCGCCCCGACAATCTCCCGCCTCAGCCGGAACAACTCCCTGAACGCCCGCAGAATCACCCGCACATTCGCCCCGGTCTGCTGCCCGGCCAAGCGGGGCAGGTGGCGGACCGGCACTTCCCCAATCCGGTACCCCAGCCGGGCCGCCCGCGCCAAAATCTCCGCGTCAATCAACGCCCCCGTCGACTTCATCTCAATCCGGTCGAAGATCTCACGCCGGTACAGCTTGAACGCCGAATCCACGTCCCGAAGCCCAACGCCCAGCAACAGCCGCACCAGCACCCCCCATCCCCACGCGTTGATCTTGCGGATCAACCGGTCGCGGCGGTTCTGACGATACCCACTGACGATGTCGTACCGGTCAGCCAACCCCAGCAGCAGCTCGATCTGCTCGATATCAAACTGCCCGTCGCCGTCGGTATAGAACACCCACGCCTTGCTCGCGCTCCGAAACCCGCTCTGAAGCGCCGCCCCATACCCGCGGTTCACCTCGTGATGCACCGCCCGAATCCGCGGATCAGCCGCAGCCAAGCGGTCGGCCAACTCACCCGTGCGGTCCCGGCTGCCGTCATTGACCAAAATGATCTCAAAATCCA
>JAAYDF010000354.1 GCA_012729395.1 Phycisphaerae bacterium | reverse complement strand
TGGGCGATACTGGACTCGAACCAGTGACCTCCTCGGTGTAAGCGAGGCGCTCTAGCCAACTGAGCTAATCGCCCGGGCGGTGCGTGGTACGGTTGCGGGCAACCGCATATGGATTCAGCATAGGTTCACCGACGGGGAGATGCAAGACGTGGAAGAGCGGATGGAGATGAAGGGGTGCATCCACCGAACCGCGGGGGCTGGCGGGGCTGGCACGCGGCGTCGTGTGCCACTGCGGTGTCAACAGCGTCTCTCCCCCGAAAAACACTGCTCACGGAGCAGTGCCACACGGATGAGGCCTGCCCCCAAACAAAAGATGCACCCGCGATGAAGGCGTGCAAGTGATTCTTCCCGCGGCAACACGGCGATTGGTTGTCGGTGCGAGAGGGGGGCGGTATAGTCCCCAAGGACAATCGCGAAGTTGGGCTCCGTGGCGAGTCTGCCCGGTTGCGACTTCGAGGCCGGCGAGAATCCGGTCAGATTGGGAACGGCTTGCGGCAATGGCCCGCGAAGAAGGAGTGTGCGTGATGCAGTTTGGAGACCCGGCCGGGACACTCGAGGACCTTAGCGCCCGGATCATTGCGATCCGGGACTCTCTTTGACTTGCCGACACGGGAGCAGCGATGGGTGGAGTTGGAGCAGCGGATGACCGAGCCGGGCTTCTGGGATAACCAGGAGCGTGCCCGGGAGATCGTCGGCGAGTTGAAGGCCCTCAAGGCGCTGGTGGAACCGGTGCGGACAGCGATGGGTCGGATGGAGGATGCGCGCGCCCTGCTCGATTTGGCCCGAGAGGCCGACGATGCGGATGGTTTCGCCGAGCTCGACAAGGAGCTGGGCAAGCTGCATGAGCAGGTAGGGCGGATCGAATCTTTGGCTCTGCTGTCGGGCAAGAACGACGCTTGCGACTGCTTCTTCAGTATCCAGGCGGGCGCGGGGGGCACGGAGGCGTGCGACTGGGCGGAGATGCTGCTGCGGATGTACCTGCGGTACTTCGAGCGGAACGATTACGCGGTTCAGGAGTTGGCCCGGACGGACGGCGAGGAGGCTGGTGTTCGGAGCATCACGCTGAAGGTCGAGGGTGCGTACGCCATGGGGTACCTGTC
The DNA here is from genome assembly GCA_012729395.1 of Phycisphaerae bacterium. Lineage (GTDB taxonomy): Bacteria > Planctomycetota > Phycisphaerae > UBA1845 > PWPN01 > JAAYDF01. The sequence continues at coordinate 31,465 of JAAYDF010000354.1, read as the reverse complement.
GTGCGAGCGCGGCGTGCACCGTCTGGTGCGGATCAGCCCGTTCGACGCGAACAAGCGGAGGCATACAAGCTTCGCCGCGGTGGACGTGTTGCCCGTGCTGGGGGATCTGGACATCGAGTTGCGGGACGATGAACTGGATGTTGTGTTCTTCCGTCGGGCGGCGGGGGCCGGTGGGCAGAACGTCAACAAGGTCGCCACCGCGGTGCGGGTCAAGCACATCCCGACCGGTATCCTCGTCGAGTGCGTCAACGAGCGCAGCCAGCAGCAGAACAAGCGGATGGCTCTGTCGATCCTGCAATCGAAGATCGAACAGCTCAAGCAGGCGGAGCGTGACCAGGAGTTGCAGCGGCTGTACGGCGATCGGGGCGAGATTGCCTGGGGCAGTCAGATCCGCAGCTACGTGCTGGATGATCGGCGAGTCAAGGATCACCGCACGATGTACGAGGTGGGCACGCCGGAACGTGTTTTGGACGGCGAGCTTCAACCTTTCATTGAAGCCGAGCTTCGCCGTCGGGCGAAGGGGCGGTGAGTATTGAGTGCTGAGGGTGGGAGGTTGATGGCGATGGCACGGGTTGCGGTTTGTCTTTCGGGCTGCGGGGTCAAGGATGGCTGCGAGATTCACGAGGCTGTGCTGACGTTGCTGGCGCTTGACCAGGCGAAGGCGCAGATTTTGTGTTGTGCGCCGAATGCGGACCAGTCAGCGGTGGTCAACCATCTGACGGGGCAGGCCGTTCCTGGCGAGAAACGCAACATTCTCGTGGAATCCGCTCGCATTGCCCGTGGGCAGATCAAGGATCTGGCCGAGGTGCGGGCGGCGGACATCGACGCGGTGATCTTCCCCGGCGGTTTTGGAGCGGCCATGAACCTCTGCAGTTTCGCGACGGACGGCCCCTCGTGCCGCGTACATCCGGAAGTCGAGCGGTTGATCGGCGAGATGCTCGTCGCCCATAAACCGATCGGGGCGATTTGTATCGCGCCGGCGATGCTGGCCCGGGTGCTTGGTGGGCGCAAGGTTGCCGGCCGGGTGACCATCGGCACCGACGCCGGGACCGCGGCAGCGATCGAGAAAATGGGTGTGCGGCACGAGTCCTGCGCTTGCGAGGGCGTCGTCGTGGACGAGCGGAACCGGTTGGTGACGACGCCGGCGTACATGCTGGGCCGCGGGCCGCGGGAAGTTTTCGAGGGTATCAAGAGCTTGGTGGGCGAAGTACTGCGCTTGGCCGTGGGGTGACAGGGATCTTCTGCGAGCAGCCGAAGCGGCCGGCGACGGAATCTCGAGCACGCGTCAGACCAGCATCCCCAGGACGTTCTCAATCGCCTCGGTGAGTTGGCGCAAATCGAAGGGTTTGGCCAGAGTCGAGTGGAAACCCTGCTGGAGCAGCGTTTGCCGGTCCATCGGTGTCAGGGATGCGCTCATCGCGATCAGGTAGGTGCCCGCCAACTCCGAGTGGCCGGCCAGGAAACGGGCGATGGTTCGCCCCTCGATGCCCGGCAAGTCGACGTCGACCAGCAGGACGTGCGGTTTGAACTGCTCGAGCACGGCTCCCGCTTCGAGCACGGAATCGGCCACGCGCACCTCGTATTGTCCCGCCTGGCTGAGTGACTGCTGAATCAGGTCGGTCAGGTCGGGCTCGCGGTCGACGACGAGAATTCTGGTCTGACCGGTCTCGATGGCGTCGAGCGGCATGCCGTGTGCCTTCATGAAGCGGATGAGTTGCTGGAGGGGGATGCGGCGATCCCGGCTGCCGGGGATGCGGTAACCGCGGAGCTGTCCGGTATCGACCCATTTGGAGACGGTACGGGGGGCGACCCGGCAGATGCGGGCGACCTCGCCGGTCGTCAGGATCTCTTTGGCCTTCTCCACGATTGCCACCTCACTTTACCGGACGTGCGGGACCGGTCCAAGCCCTACGGTCGGTACATTCGTATTATTCGGCCAATCGCTCCCTCGGGTTTGGCAAAAGCAGGCGTCCTGAGGTCGGGCGGGCCGCTTTGTTCAGCAGCAACCCGCGGGTCGGCACTCCCGCTGGCGAAAACCGAGAGGACTTCGGCCGGCGCTTGACGGCAGCCGGGCAGGGCGATAGTCTGCGTTTTTAGCGTCGGGCCCACTGGGCCAAGAGGATAGCAGTCGGCGTGCCCCCCTCAAACCCAAAACACCATTGCGGATTGTTTGGCATTTACGGTCACCCGGATGCCGTGGAGTTGACCTATCTGGGCCTCTATGCGCAACAGCATCGCGGGCAGGAGTCGGCGGGGATTTGCAGTTGTGACGGCGGCCGGATGAAACGGTACGCGGACATGGGCCTGGTGACAGAGGTCTTCACCCCGATGGTCCTGTCGGAGTTGCACAACCCCAACGCCATCGGGCACGTGCGTTACTCGACGACCGGCTCATGCCTGGCCAGCAACGCTCAACCGCTGCTGGTCAACTATGCCCGCGGCCAAGTAGCGGTCGCCCATAACGGCAACCTCATCAATGCCGCGCTCCTGCGCGACCAGTACGAGCAGCACGGGGCCATTTTCAATACGACCAGCGACACGGAGGTCATTGTCCACCTGATGGCCAAGCCGAGCCACCTGGGCAAGATGGATCACTTGGTGCATGTGCTGAGGCACCTGCAGGGGGCGTACTCGCTGCTGTTTCTGTTTGCCGATCGAATGGTTGCGGCGCGGGACCCGTATGGCCTGCGACCGCTCGTTCTGGGCAGGATGGCTAATGGGGCGGTGGTCGTGTGCAGTGAGACCAACGCGCTGGACATCGTCGATGCGACTTACTGGCGGGAGGTCATGCCCGGCGAAGTGGTGATCGTCACCGCCGACGGCGTCGAGAGCCAGTGGATCGCGCCGCAAGGCACGGTCAACCCTGCCTACTGCATCTTCGAGCAGATCTACTTTGCCGACCCGTCCAGCGATGTGTTTGGCGAGAACGTGCACCGCGTGCGGCGAAACATGGGAGCTCAGCTGGCTCGGGAAGCTCCGGTCGATGGCGACATGGTCATCCCCGTTCCGAACTGTGCTCGTTGCGCCGCGATCGGCTATGCCCACGAGAGCGGCATTCTGTTCGACCGGGGTTTCACCGTCAGCCATTATACCGGCCGGTCGTTTATCATGCCTGAGCAGAAGCTCCGCGATCTGGCTGTCCGCATGAAGTTGAACGTGATTAGGGACACGGTGCGCGGCCAACGGCTCATTGTTGTCGAGGACTCAGTGGTGCGGGGCACGACGACGCGGGGCAAAATCGGCGCCTTGCGAAAGGCGGGAGCCAAGGAGATTCATCTGCGAGTGGCCAGCCCGCCGATTCGCTACCCGTGCTACTTCGGCATCGACTTCCCCGACCCCTCCGAACTGATCGCCAACAACCGAACCATCGAGCAGATCCGCGACTACCTCGGCGTTGACTCGCTGCACTACCTGTCTTTGGAGGGTATGCTTGCTTGCGTCAAGCACCCCGGCGAGCATTATTGCACGGCATGCTTTTCCGGGCGATACCCTCTGGCCGTGGACCATCCGGTCAGCAAGCTGGCGTTTGAGCCGCATCAGCTCAGGCTTTTCGGCGACTGACGTCGCGGCCGATCAACCTTGCGACGCTCAAGCCGCGGGACACGAAGTCATTCGATGCCTTGGTCGGCGAGCCAGCGTTCCGCGTCGATGGCTGCCTTGCATCCCATACCCGCGGCGGTAATGGCTTGGCGGTAGACGCTGTCCACCACGTCACCCGCGGCAAAAACACCCTCGATGCTGGTCGCAGTGCGGTAGGGATCGGTCAGCTTGATGTAGCCCTTCGAATCGAGTTCGAGCTGGCCATCCAGAAACGCAGTCGCGGGGGTATGGCCGATCGCCAGGAACAGGCCGCCGACCGGCAACTCGCTTTCCTTCTTGTCCTGCGTATCGCGGAGCCTGAGGGCGCTGATCTTCTCGTCGCCGAGCACGTCGATCACGATCTTGTTCCACAGTATCTCGATCTTGGGGTTGTCGGCCGCACGCTGGGCCATGATCTTGCTGGCGCGAAGCTGGTCGCGACGGTGGATCAGGTAGACCTTGCTGGCGAACTTGGTCAGGTAGGTGGCCTCTTCAATAGCGGAATCGCCCCCGCCGACCACCGCCAGCTCCTTGCCGCGAAAGATCGGCAGGGCCCCATCGCACACCGCGCAGGCACTGACTCCGCCGCCGCTGCGGGCCAGTCGCATTTCGTTTTCCAGGCCCAGCCAGTTGGCGGTCGCACCGGTCGCGATGATCACCGCATGCGCCTCGATGACCCTGTCGTCTTCACCGATGATCTTGAACGGGCGGCTGGAGAGGTCAACGTGCTTGCAGTCGTGGTACTTGTAGGAGTGTCCATCGTCGGGATTGGACACGTCGGGGTTCTGCCCGTCGTCGGTTTGGATGCGAGTGGCGAACCGGACCGCCTGCTGCTCCAGGGCGGCCATGAGTTCCGGCCCGGTAATACCCTTGGGGAAGCCGGGGTAGTTTTCAACTTCCGTGGTCAGCATGAGCTGCCCGCCGGGCAGGACCAACGCCGGCATCTGCTTGGGCCGGCCGGCAAAGACGAGGGGGTCCAGGTTCGCTCGCGCGGCGTAGATCGCGGCCGTCCAGCCCGCTGGGCCGGATCCGATGATGACGACTTTCTCGGGCATGGGAACCTCAATCGAAGCAGTGTGTCAGGGCGCGAAGCCCGCGGCCAAGGGGCGGACGCCACCCCGGTGGTGACGCCTGCCGGCGATTGTAGGCCCCTCGCGGGGGTGTCGCAATTGGGGGACGGAGCGTTTTCCACCCGACGCGGCGGAGTTTGACGTGGTCCATCATCCGCCGGGGGGCGTGCGGCTTCTCGCTACTTAAGGTCGATGCCCTTGAGGCGGGCCCTGAGCTTCTCGGCGTGGTCGCCGGCCTGCTCCAGGGCCGTCTGGTATGTGACCCACTCCTCGGTCACCAGCATGTGCAGCGAGTCGACGTAGGTCACGCAGCCGATTTCCTTCATGGCCGGTTTGTCCATCTCGGCGATCGCGTCCATGTAACGCATCTCGCGGATGTACCGCCGCGTCAATGGGTTCGGCCGGAAGATCTCGTAGGCCGGCACCACATCAATACCCGGTTTGATGCACGGCAGCAGCCGCTGGTTGATGATGGCTGCCAGGTTGTCCGCCAGCGTGCCCACGATCCGCTGCTGCTCCACGGTGTCGTAGTAGGCCAGGACGCGGTCGAAGGCCTGCCCGACGCCCTCGCAGTGCAGCGTGCCGAAGATCAGGTGGCCCGCCTGGGCGGTCTTGAGCGCCGCTTCCAGCGACGCCCGGTCACGCATCTCGCCCGCCAAGCCCACGTCCGGGTCCATGCGCACCAGGTTCCGCAGGGCGATGTCTTCGTTGGGAATCCCATCCTCGCCGATCTCGATCTGCACTACGATCGATTTCTTCGGCACGTAGACGTACTCGATCGGATCCTCGATGGTGACGATTTTGCGGTGGAACGTTCGGTTGACGTGGTCGAGCATGGCGGCGATGGAGGTCGTTTTGCCGCTGCCCGTCGATCCGGACATGACCACGAACCCGCGGTGCATCTCGGCGATGCGGAGGTAGTGCTCAGGCAAGTGGTAGTCGTCGAAGTTCTTGATCTCATCGAACCGCCGGATGGAGATGCTGCGGCCGATGAACGACTCGACGATGTTGACCCGGAACCGGTTGCGGTCGAGGTGGTAAGAGAAGTCGATGCAGTGGCGGCTGTTGAACCGCTCGCGCTGATGCTCGGTCATCATGGCGTTGCTGAGCAGTACCACGTCCTGCCTGCTGAAGGGTTTGCACCGCACGCTGCGGATGGTGCGTTCGATACGGTAGTCCGGCGGGCGGCCTGTGTTAATGTGCAGGTCGGTGGCGCGGGCGTGTTTGGAGATTCCCGCAGCCTGATCGCCCAAGCCCCCCATCTCTCGTAACAGGCGTTCCGCGATCATCTTCGCGTTTTGCTCGGTGACCTGGAACTCCATCGATTCGCCGATAGGAGGTTGTGCATCGTGGTTGGCGCTCTGAGTCTCGGCAGGTGTGGGCTGTCCCACAGAGGGCTTGTCAGGGGGCGCGGACGGCGATGCGAGTTGTGGAGTCTGCTCATGCAGATCGGATGGGCTTGTCGTTGACATGGACCACCTTTCCTGTTGGCTGCGCCAGAACTGCAACTTTTCCACGCGACGGAAGTGGTTGGCGAATATCCTCGCCGGCCGATCCTTCAGCCCGGCGGTGGGTGTCGCCAAACGATATGATACGCCAATCGCGTCTCGTATGCCACTGTTCGGCTTCGACCTGTGGCGCAAATCCGAGTCTGGAGCGGATTTCGAGCCGGGGACGCAAGTCCCCGGGTTTCAAGCTTACCCGGGGACTTGCGTCCCGGGCTCGACTTGCGTATTCCCGATGCCACCCGGGGACTTGCGTCCCCGGCTCGGCTTGCGTCCCCGGCTCGGCTTGCGTCCCCGGCTCGGCTTGTGTCCCCGGCTCCTGTGTTTTCGGCCCCCGACCTCTGATCCGCGGGTCAGCGCACCACGGGGAACTCGGTGATCCGCAAGCGGGTGCTGCCGTAGGGGATCAGCTCCAGTTCGGTGACCGGCTCATCGGTTGTGACCGGGCTAACCGGGGTTTCACCGGCGGAGTGATGTTCGATCTGCCACTGGGGGATCAGCCGGCCCCGGGCCTTGAGGACCACGGGTGCGGCGTCGGTATCGAAGGGCAGCTTGCCGGGCTTGTGCTGCACTGCCTGGGTGATCGACGCTTCCGGGTTGGCCGGGTCGATCTGCAGGCCATAGTTCCACGGTGTGGTCGGCTCGATTTGCCAGTCGATCACCGGCAGCGTGTCATGGTAGGACTTGAGCTTGGTCCACTTCTCGCCGATCCGCAGCGAGAAGTAGAGCGGCCCGCGCAGGATGGACACGGCATCGTTGTACCGCCGCTCGGTACGCAGGTTCATGGGCAGGGTTAGTTCCACGACGTCGCCGGTCTTCCACGTGCGGTTGACGACTGCGAATTCGCCGGACTGGGTAGGCAGCGTTTCGCCGGCCACGACGAGCTTGGCTCCGCCAGCCCAGTGGGGGATCCGCAGGTGCAGGGGGAAGGCGACGGGCTGGGCGGCGCGGATGGTCATGCGAATTGGCCCGGCAAACGGGTAGTCGGTCTCCTGCGTGACAGTCACCTCGTCGCCGGCCTGGCCGACCTTGGCGGTGACGCGGTTGGGGCCGTAGGCGACCGCCGCCAGCCCCTGGTCCGGTGTGGCCATCCACATGTGCGAGACGAACTTGGGCCAGCCTTGGTGCATGTTGGCGGTGCAACAGCCGTAGTTGGGCTCGAGGCCGTAGAGGTTGGAGAAATCGCTGTTGGTGCTCCACTGCCGCTTGGCGACGGAGACCAGCACCTGGTTGGCCTGCTGATCATACTGGTGTGCCCAGTAGTCGGCGGTGCAGGTACCGGGGTTGGCGTTATAGGCGAGCAGCTCCAGGCGATCCGCCAAGGCCACATCGCCGAGGACCGCGATCAGGTTCTCCAGCGAGAACATGAACTCGACCACGGCACAGAGCTCGGTGCCTTGCGTAGGCCGTCGCCCGGCCAAGTGTTCATCGCCCGAGAAGCGACCCGTGACTTGCCCGTGGTGACGGTCGAGGTTGGCGAGCCCCTGATGGACGGCATCGCGGTGCCGCGGCTCCTTGGAGAGCTGGAAGTACACGCCGGGATGCTTGATCGCCATGGCGATGTTCACCACGTGCGAAGGATGACCGTACTTAACACCCTGGGCCAGTACCTCCTCAGGGTACGGAAAATCGGTGAAGTAGCCGACCCAGTCGAAGCTGTTCTCGAAGATGGACCGGGCGACGTTGAGCACGTCGGGCTCGCCGGTGCGGCGATGCAGCCAGAAAGCCGTGACGACATGCTCCATGGCCCGCACGCCGCGCCAGGAGTTATCAGGCCAGTCGGGCGGGTTATCCTTGAGGAAGCGGAAGTAGTTCTGTATCACGGAGAGGGCTCGTGGGTCGCCGGTGGCCTCGTGGTATTGCGTGAGCACTTTGAGGGCAACCGCCAGGGGCCAGCGATCGTTGTTCTGGGAAGGCCCGAACCAGCCATTGCCTCGGCTGCTGGTGACGATCCAATCCATCCAGGATTGGGTCTTCTTGATCAGCCGCTCGTCCTCCAGCAGGTATGCCAGGCCGACCAGCCCGTCGAGGTAGTAGGGCGGTCGCTCCCAACCGTCGCCGCCCTTCCAGGGATTAGCGGCCAGAGAGGGCCAGAACTCGTCGAGGTGCCCGGTCAGCCCGTTGGCCTGCACGACGAGCTGGTCTTTCAGCCAGCCCTCGGGTTTGACCGCACCTAGCGGTAAGGGCACCATGCGGCTGGGGATCAATGGCTCGCGGTTCGTAGGGTAGTGTTTGTTGACCTCGGCGGCAGCCACAGTGTGCACAAACAGGCTGACCAATCCCAGGGCGAGGCAGATATCGACCTTCATCATCAGCGGCTCCTTCGCATCACGTGTGTCCGAGACGCCTATGCCCGTGGCCGGGCAGACTGGTCGTCATCTTATGGGACCGGCAGGGGAGGCTCAAGGCGGCCAATGGTGCGAGTGGGCTGGGACGGATACCACCTGGAGTTCGGGAAGCACCAGGGCGGTCAGGCGGCCGCCGCGTACGCAGCCGGTGTCGATCGCGTAGAGCCGACCCTCCCGGACGAGCGGTTCACCCGTACGCAGGTAATCGTGATGCCCGACGATCAGCGGCTTAGACTCCGAAGGTCCACGGACAGTGGGCTGCGAGTGAGCGAACACTTGGCTCTGGAGGGAGTGCTGGTGTGCGGCTTGCAGGTAGTGTTCGTACCATAACCCTGGGTAACGCAGGCGCATGTACTTCTCGCCCGCGGCGGTGCCGAGCATGACCGAGTCTTGTTGGGCGGCCACGGTCATGCCGGGCTCAAGCATGCCATGCACGATCAGGGCTTCGGGCAGTTCCAGGTGCACGGGCAGCGTGGTCAGCCAGTCGATCCATTCGCCGTAGTCCGCGCCAAGCCGCTCGCGCGCCGCCGCGTGGGCAGGCGGCAGCGATTCCCGGGCGAACCATGCCTCGATGTGTTCCCACTCGTGGTTGCCCAGGACGGCGGTGGCGTTGGGCTCGTCGCGGAAGAACCGCAGCACCTTCTCGGTGGCCGGGCCGCGGTTGACCATGTCGCCCACGCTGACGATCCGGTCAGAGTCTCCAGGGCCCACCTTCTGCAGGAGGTCCATCAGCTCCGCGTAGCAGCCGTGAATGTCGCCGATGATGATGTGACGCATGCGTTTCCAATGACTCAAACGCACCCGATGCGATTGGGCCTAAGGCCATCGTCGGGCAAGTCCCGCGGACTCCAAACCACGGATGATCCTACCACAAGAAACGAGAGCACGCCCACAAACGCATCACGGCTCGACGGGCAGCTTCCGCGATGCATGCTGGTTGCACGGTGCCGTGGGCGGGCCTATAGTCGTTGTTGGCTACGGCACCTGCTGGTGCGCACTGCCTTCGACCCGTTCGATTAAGGAGCCTGAGGATGGATGACGTCATGAACCGACGGCGTTTTCTGGCCATGTCCGCTGGCGTTGGGGCGGGCCTGAACCTGGCGCTGACCGCCCGGCATGAGGCTCGCGCGGCTGAGCCGGTCGCCAAGAGCGGCATGAAGAAGGCCCTCATCGTAGGCGAGCCCAAGGCCGAGCAACTTCGGGCGTTCAAGGAAGCGGGCTTCGACGGCGTCGAGGCGGGCATCGTGCCGGTCCAGCAGGCGGAGCAATGCCGGAAGATCGCCGAGGAACTGGGCATGGAGATCCACTCGGTGCTCCGCGGCTGGGCGAAGTTCAATGACCCGGACGCTACGGTAGTGGCCGAGTCTATCGCCACCACCGAGGACGCTCTCCGGGCGGCCCAGGCCTACGGCGCCGACACGGTTCTGCTCGTGCCCTGCCGGATCGCGGGGAACATGCCGCGTCCCTGGGAGTACCGCTACGATTTCGACCCGGCCACCGGCCACGTGCGCAAGGTCACTTACGGCGACAACGAGCCGTTTGCCGAGTACATCAAGGCCCACAATCACGCGATCGACACCTCCCGCCAGGCCATCGAACGGCTTATTCCCCTGGCCGAAAAGACCGGCGTGGTGATCTGCGTCGAGAATGTGTGGAACAATCTGTGGGTGCGGCCGGAGATCTTCCGGCACTTCGTCGCCTCGTTCAAGAGCAAGTGGGTGCAGGCCTACTACGACATCGGCAACCACGTCAAGTACGCCCGATCGACGGACTGGATCCTCGAACTGGGCGGGCTCATCGCCAAATGCCACGTCAAGGATTTCCTGTTGAATGCGTCCGACCCGGCGGGCGGAGGGAAGTTCGTGAACATCCGCGACGGCAGCGTCCGCTGGCCCGCGGTGCGTGAGGCGCTGGCCCGCGTCGGCTACGACGGCTGGATGACGATCGAAGGCGGCGATCTCTCGCCCGAAGAACACAGCAAACGGCTGGATCTCATTATCGCCGGCCAGTAGCCTCGCCCGGGTTTTATCAGGCCGGCTGTGTTGGGAGCCGTTGTGATCCCACCCGATGCGTCCGACGCCATTCGGCGGATCTTGATGGTGCAAGGAGTCGATGGCTGGTTACGCCGAGTGGCCAGCATGGGCGGGAATGTTCGGTATGCTCGCAGGGCATGGAAGAACCGCGCCCGATAGGATTCGAACCTATGACCCCCGGTTTAGGAAACCGGGGGGAGCGGTCGGCAACCGACGATCCGGGCGGGACTTACGACAACCCACCCGGAAGTTTGTCACCTGGCTTGTCACCTGGCGGCGGAGTCTCGTGGCGTCAAAGCGGGACTGCGGACCCCGAGCTGGTGGCGGTGGTCGATGCCTGGGGGACGCTGCCTGAGGCGATCCGGGCGGCGATCACGGCGATGGTCCGGGCGACGGCCGGCCGGGAGTAGGGGGCCACATCGCCCTGCGAGCTGTAGGTTCTTTCTGGCCCCCCCGGGCGGCGCGCGGTTCAGAAATCGCGCCGTCTGCGAGGGTGTAATGATGTTTTTTGGCGGTTCGGGTTCGGGTTGCGTGGTCTGGACGGCGGGCGGTTAGATCATCGCGACGGCCCGGAGAACGTGTCCACAAAGAACCGGGATTGACATGAGGGCTGGGGGTGACGGCCGGGGGGATCACGGGGTAAGATGAGACGCGGGACGGCCGGAGTAGCTACCGGCCAAGCGATCCCCGGGCGGTGGCGGTTCAATCACCTGTCCACGCCCCGCCCGTGGATCGGCCCGTAAGGACAGGTGAACCCATGCCCGAAGAACACGACCCGCACGATCCCGCCAACGAGGAAACAGACGAGGGCTTCGATGATCTGGTAGATGATGATGATCGGTTCTACATCTTCCTGAACCACTGGCCAGCCCTGATCCGGGCTCAACAGTACACGCCGGTGTTTGCCACGGATGACTACCAACTGGCGGAGTACGTTGTTGAGCATCTTGAGAGAACATTCAGGCTACTCAAGAGGCGCGATAAGAGCACACAAACCCCACCATCCAAAGAAGACTATTGGTGGATAGTGCCGACGGGGGATCTGACGCCACCACAAGTGAAAGCCTGCGATGAGTTTCTGGCGGAATGTGCCGAGTACGAAGCCGAGGGCATCGAAGAGGAAGAGGGGGATACCATGCTCTATGCATACCAAGAGGCGCAACGGTTTGTTCGGTGGTTCCAAGACCACTACGAATGGGTGGACAGGGACCAGCAAGAGGAAGGGGACGGCCTATCGGACTCATCCGACCCGATGCCCCCCCCGACTGCCGATGAGCCTGGACCGGATGCGACATCCACGAAAGACTATTCCCCGAGCCCCGGCGGAGAATCCGGGACGCTCTACCCCAGCGAGCTGACGGCCATGGCCGATGTGTGCCCCGACACCCTGAACAAGTACGCAAAGATGGCCGGCGTACCGATCCCGGAACGGGGCAAGAAGAATCATCGGTACTCGGTCCGTGAGGCCCGCACGATCTTGCAGATGATTGCCGATCGCAGCCCCACTAAGGCCAATCGCGAAGCGTGCAAGAAAGCCCTGGAGGATCACCCAAAGATCCGATTATAACCCGAAGATCCGAATAAAACCCGCACCCTTAGAAAAGCTCTTGCCTGCGCCGGTTTGCGCGTCCATAAAGGCAGTATGAGCACCAACACACTCCCTGAAGCGTTCATCGCTTTGCGACATGCGGCCACGCGGCTGGGCGTACCTGCAAAGTGGTTGCGATCCGAGGCCCTGGCTGGGCGGATTCCGTGTTTACGCGCTGGTCGGCGGATGCTGGTCAACGTGGATGCGGTAGCCCACGCGCTGTCCGAGCGAGCCCGGGCAAACCCCCAACAACACGAGGTGAAACATGGATGAGACAAAAAGAACCCCCGACCACCGGGACGCGGCGGCCGGGGGGGATTATGGTTGCCAACATCATCCTACACCGCCTGACCGCACCGGACAAGGCTATCTGCATCCGCCTGCCGTCAGCTCGAGCGCCACGAGCTGTGAGGCGGCCCGGTGCATCCGCGGACACGCGGCCCGGCAACGTCAGCTCGTCTTGCGGTTCTTCATCGAACGCGGCGCGCACGGCGGGACCGATGAGGAAGCGCAGCTCGCCCTGGGTCTGAAGCCTCAGAGCGAGACTCCGCGACGGGTGGAGCTGGTCCGGCTGCTGCTGGTCCGAGACTCCGGCCGACGGCGGCGCACCAGCTCCGGGCGGTCGGCGACGGTCTGGGCGGTCACCACGGCGGCCGACACGGCCGGGGGGGCGGCGACGTGAGAAAGAAGACGAAGCGACCACCCCCTGAGGCCCACGACCCCCTGACGGTGGACAGCGACGGGGCGGCCCGGATGCTGGGCATATCATCGTCACACTTCTACGCGATGAAACGAGCTGGACAACTGGGTCCTGCCCCGATCCGCCTGGGCCGATGCTGCCGCTATCGCGTCGATGAGCTGCACGCCTGGGTGGCGGCCGGATGCCCCGGCGCGACCCGCTGGGCAACCATGATGAGGGAGCACGATGGCATCTAGTACTGACTGGCGGCGAGTGACCAAGGCGAGCCCCTGCCCGATCTGTGAAAAGCCCGACTGGTGCATGGTGTCGGCGGATGGATCGGTGGCGATCTGTACGCGGGTGGAATCGGGCAAGCGCGCTGGTGACAAGGGGGCGGGGTGGGTGCATCGACTGACTGAGGCGACGGCGGCCCCTGCCCGACGATCATCCCGAACAGCTCGCCCCACGGTCCACGTGGCCCGCAACGGGAAAGCATACCCCACGGCCGAAGACGCGCTCGAGGCGGTCTGCCCGGCGACCGGCGGCGAGCTGGTGGGACAGTGGCCATACCACCACGCGGACGGCGATGAGGTCTTCATCGTCGGTCGATTCCGGCTTCGTGATGGGAAGAAAGACTACCGGCCGGTTCATCCTGCGGTCGATGGCTGGCGGATCGGCGATCCACCGGGCGAGCTGCCCCTGTACCACCTGCCCGACCTGGCGGAGCTGCCCGATCCGGTGTGCATCGTCGAAGGCGAGAAAGCGGCCGACGCGGCCCGTAGCCTGGGCCTGACGGCCACCACGTCGGCCCACGGGGCGGAGTCTGCGGGCAAGAGCGACTGGACCCCGCTGGCCGGCCGGGAGTGCATCATCCTGCCCGACCACGATGACAAAGGCGAGCGGTACGCCCACGACGTGGCCCGGCGACTGGTTCAGCTCCGCCCCGCGGCTCGTGTGCGGATCGTCCATCTACCCGGTCTGCCGGCCAAGGGCGATCTTGTCGAGTACGTCGATGCCCGGCGGACGGAGGAACCCGAGACGATCCGAGCGGCGATCCTGGAGTTGGCCGACGCGGCCCCGGAGCTGAACGCGGCGGAGCTGATCGGCGGACCTGTCCTGCGCTGCCTGGCGGACGTGCAACCTGAGGCGGTGCGCTGGCTGTGGCCCGGCCGGCTCGCCCTGGGCAAGCTCGCCCTGATCTTCGGCGATCCGGGACTTGGCAAAAGCTGGGTGACGATGGACCTGGCGGCGCGGGTGTCCACCGGTGCGCCATGGCCCGATGGAAGCGGCCCAGCCCCCCTGGGGTCCACGATCGTCATCAACGCCGAAGATGATGCGGCCGACACGATCCGGCCCCGCCTGGACGCTGCTGGGGCGGCCCTGGGGCGAGTGCAGATTATGGAAAGCATCCGTCGGGTGGATGACCACGGCCGACCCGTGGATCGGATGTTCACGCTGGCGGACGTGGACCAGCTCGCCCAAGCGCTCCAGCGGATGCCTGATTGTCGCCTCATCATCATCGACCCGGTGTCGGCCTACCTGGCGTCGACGGATTCCCACAAAAACGCCGAAGTTCGCGGGCTGCTGGCCCCGTTGACGAAGCTGGCGGCCGATCATGGGGCGGCGGTGGTCATGGTGACGCACCTGAGCAAGGCATCATCCGCACGCGCGATCTACCGGGCGATGGGGAGTCTGGCGTTCATTGCGGCGGTACGGTCGGCCTGGGCGGTCACCAGCGACAAGGACCATCCCGAGCGGCGGCTGTTTTTGCCCGTGAAGAACAATCTCGCCCCCGACGGCGGCGGTCTGGCGTTCGCGATCACTGACGGCCGGGTGACATGGGAATCGGCCCCGGTGACGATGCGGGCGGATGAGGCCCTGGAGCTGGGCAACGGCGATCATCGACCCGGCCCGAAGCCCGAGGCCCGCAACGCGGCGGCGGCTTGGCTGGCGGAGCTGTTGGCGGATGGGCCGATGCCCGTCGCCCAGATTCAAGATGAGGCCAAGGCGGCCGGCTACTCGTGGACCACCACGATGTATCGCGCGAAGGACCAACTCCGGGTGAAGCCTCGCAAGGCGCCGCAGTTCGGCGGCGGGTGGGTATGGGCGTTGCCTGAGGCCCCGGCGGGATGATGATGATGATGCCCCTGTCGGGATGATGATGATGATGCCCCTGTCGGGATGATGATGATGATGATGCCCCCGGCGGGATGATGATGATGATGCCCCTGTCGGGAAAGGACCCGCGGCCGAAGATCCCAGCGAAGATGCCAAGTTCCCCAAGGACAAACAACCTGGCATCTTGGCATCTTTGGACTGACGGGGGCAAGAACGCGGTTTTTCGGGGGTGGCGGCGCCAAAGATGCCAAGTTATGTTGTCTTGGCATGTTTGACAGGTGAACACGTCAGATCAAGGACAGGTGAACCATGAGAGTACGGCGAATCGGCTACACCACCGACGGCGAGCGGCGACTGTCGGCCAAGTGGTACGGGGTATTCGTGGACTGGTCCGGCGCACTGCGGCGGCTCCCGCTGTTCAAGGACCGGAAGGCGAGCGAATCCGCGGCCCGACTGGTGGACCGTTTGAACACGATCCGGGCGACGGGCGACACGATGCCCCCCGAGCTGGCCCGGTTTGTCGAAACGATGCCGGCCACGACGCGGCGGACTCTGGTCCGATGGGGCATCCTGACGGCGGATCGGGGGGCGGCGGGTAAGCCCTTACGCGATCACCTGGCGGACTGGAAAGCGGCCCTAATGGCCAAGGGCAACACGGCCCGGTATGTAGACCAGTTGGTCGAGCGGGCGACGGCGGCATTCGCGGCCTGCCGGTTCAGATTCTGGACGGACGTATCGGCCAGCAAGCTGCAGCGCCACCTGGCGGACCTAAGGCGGGATGATGGGGATAAGCGGGGCATCAGCGCCCAGACGCACAACTTCTACCTGCAAGCCTGCCGTCAGTTCGCACGGTGGATGGTCCGCGACGGTCGGGCGATGGACAACCCGCTGGCCCACCTGTCCGGGGTGAACGTGCGGATGGATCGTCGGCATGATCGACGTGCCCTGTCGGTCGATGAGTTGCGGATACTACTGGCTGTGACCACCGAAGCCCCCGAGCGGTACAAGATGACCGGCCCCGAGCGGGCGGCTCTGTATCGACTCACGGCGGAAACCGGCCTGAGGCCCGGCGAGACGCGGAGTCTGACGGCAAGTAGCTTCCAGCTCGTGGGCGATCCATCGGTGACGGTAGCGGCGGGATACAGCAAGCGAAGGCGGGAAGATGTACAGCCTCTGCGCCCCGAGACGGTGGCGATGATGCGCGATCACCTGGCGGGGAGACTGCCCGATGCCCCGGCGTTCACGATGCCCGAGCGGTACGACGTGGCTGATATGTTCCGGGCGGATCTGGCCGACGCCCGAGCGGCATGGTTGGATGAGGCCCCCACCCCGACGGATCGGACAGAGCGGGAAGCGACCAGCTTCCTGTCGTACGTCGATGAGGCCGGCCGGTACGCGGACTTCTACGCTTTGCGGCATACGTTCATAAGCAACCTGGCGGCCGGCGGTGTTCATCCGAAGATTGCCCAACAGCTCGCCCGGCATAGCACGATCACCTTGACGATGGACCGGTACTCACACTCCCGACGCGGCGAGCTGGCCGACGCCCTGGCGGCCCTGCCCGATCTGGCGGTGTCTGCCGGCCAAGCGCTCGAGGCCACCGGGACCGACACGCCCGACCCCCGGAGAATCTTGTCACCTAGCTTGTCACTAAGCCGCGCAGTTCGGCGACGTTCGGCGGAGTCTGGTGGAGTAAAGAGCGAATCGGGGGGGGGTAGAAAAACCCAACAGAATCAGGGGTTTTCGGCATGTTTACGGGGCAAAATGCAAACGCGCCCGGTGCGATTCGAACGCACGACCTTCGGTTTAGGAAACCGGTGCTCTATCCTGCTGAGCTACGGGCGCCTCGATGCAATGCTCAAGCACCTATCATAGCGAAAGCCGGGGGTGTTTCCAGTATCCAGGAGACACCCTCCTGCGGCCGCGGCGGACCGAGTCAGTCGAGACGGCCCGCTTCTACGAGCCGGGGCGACTCCGGCCCGCCGGGGTCATTGGGTACCGCGACCGCCAGGGGGCGGATTTCACCTGCTTGGCGCTTCGGCTTGGGCTGGAGCATTTCACGAAGTTGTGTGGCAGTCATCGCCCCTGGAGGACGCTGGATCCCAGCAAGCGCGCCGGTCGCCACGGGGGGCAACCGCTACGCTATTGCGTGAACTGCTTCAGATTGCCCGCCAGGAAGGCGGAGAACTGCGCGGTGGGCAGGCGGATGCCGAGGTAAAACGGGCCGAACTCGGCGTAGCGGGCGCTGGCGGGATCAAACCGCAGCTCGTGAATCAGCTTCTTGAAAAGGAGCATGTCGTCGGCGAAGAGGCTGACGCCCCATTCCCAATCGTCCAGGCCGATGGCTCCGCCGATGGCTTGGATCACCTCTTCGTGGTACTTGTGTCCGATTCGCCCGTGCCCTCGCATGAGGTCGCGGCGCTCGTTGATGGGGAGGGTATACCAGTTGACTTGCTCGCCGCGACGTTTGCTCATTGGATAGAAGCAGAGGTATCGCTTGTCGGGAATCGCGGGGAAGAGCCGCGTCTCGACCCGTGTACGTTGCTTGCTCATCTCCGTTTGGAAGAGTTCGCTGTACTGCGGCGATTCCGGCGTGATGCTCTGGTCGGCGAGCTTGCGCAGGACAATGGCGGTGAGCTCATAGAGCCCGATTTCGATCACCGAAAGGAACGAGTACGCGGGGCGAAGATACTCGAACAACGTGGTCTGACGCAAGGCCAGCTCCTCGTGATTGAGATCCTCGGGTTGTGGACGGTAATGGATGAAGAGCAGGTCACCTTTCTGTGTGAGCAGGCTGTATGCCGCCGAGTGACCGTGATCCTGTGTGTCCGCGAGCTCCAGCCAGGCGGTCGCCGCCTGTATCGCTTGATCCCTCTCGCTTTGCTTGAGGCGGTACCAATGGGGCCAATCGACGGTATACGCATCGTGCAGAGCGTACCAGCCTTCGAGGGTCTGTGGAGCCTCGGATTCCAGATGGTTGCTCATGTCGATTCCTCGACGATGCCCTGCGTTATCTGTCGCCGCAGAGGATTGTAGACGAGGATGTGTGGTCGGGCACGGCCGTGATGGCGGGCGGCTCAACGCGTATCGGTCAGCGGCCGCGGCGGGCGAACGAATCGATCGAGGATGTTGTCCGCCCAGCTTCGCCGGGGGGCCGCGACCGCAGGCTCCACCGGACAGGTTTCACCCGGCTTCGTGGCCACGCACAGGAGTGAGACTCCCAGCGGCAAAGGGACGCGCCCGACGAGTCCTCGCTCCATGGCGAATACTCGGCGAAGGAGTCCCGAGAAGATTCCACCAGTGCTGCATGCCAGATCGCTGTGCGTTTCGGAAGGAGGGGCTGGCCGCGAGACGAGTCTGCCGCCCAACCGGACGAGCAGCGTCGGAGGCAGTAAGAAGGTGTTGAAGTAGGTGAGAATGCCGGGGCGCAGCCCGGAGCGAGCCACCGCGTTCCGCAGTTGCCCCTTGCGGTAACGTCGTTGATGATGGTTCACGATATCGTGCCGGCTCCAGAGAATGGGGAGCGCGGGCACGGTCACGAGCACCTGCCCGCCGGGTCGGCAGACTCGCATCATCTCCGCCAGGGCCCGCTCCTCATCGGCGAGATGCTCGAGGATGTCCAGCCCGCAGACCAGGTCAAACGCTCCCTCGGCGAAGGGCAGATGCACGGCGTCGCCGCGCACGAGCCGGGGCAGGGCCTTGTGTCGGCAGAATCCCAGTGCCAGCTCGCTCAGGTCGATCGAGGTGACCCGCCCGAACTGGGCCAGGTGTCGCGAGGATTCGCCCGTCCCGCAGCCGAGATCCAGGATCCGCGGGCGCCGGTGGGAACCAGTCAGCCGGTCGATGACGGAGCCGAGAATCTGCCGCCGGCCCTCAAACCACCAGTGTTCGCGCTCCATGCGGCTGTATTCGAGATAGTAGTGTGCTTCCATAAGTGTACGCGGCGGCAAACGAGCCGGTCAGTGTTCCTGCCCGATCCGATGGGCGGTCAGTTCCTGGATACGGTTTTCATTGCGCTTCAGCTCTGTCGTTGCCTTCGTCGCCCCCCCACTGATGGGTCGGCGAAACTGGACGACGTTGCGTACCGGCTGCGGATGGGGGCGGAAGCCGATGCGCCGACGCGTCACGTACAAGGGGCGGCCGCGGACTTCGCGGTAGACCCGGACGAGGTACTCGCCGAGGATGCCCATTCCGATCAATTGAACGCCGCCCAGTAGCCCCAACGCGCAGCCGGCCACCAGAAGCGGGGCGTGCTCCCCTTCGCCGGCTGTCAGCCCGCCGACCATGATTCCGAATGCCAGCCCGGTGGTCAGGAATCCGCCCACCGTGATGGCCTTGAGCGGGATACTGGAGAAGGCGAAAAGGGTCTCGATCACCGCCCGCGTCCGTTGTCGGAGCGGATGCTCGCCCGTGCTGTCGAGGTGCAGCCGTTGGTCGTACTCGATCACTGTGTGGCGGAATCCGACCCACCGCCGCAGGCCTGAGAGGAATCGGGTGCGTTCCGGCAGGCCGTTGAACTCCTCCACGACTCGCCGGTCCATCAGAGTCAGTGTGCCTTCGTCGTCGGCGGGAGGGATCTCACTCACCATGCCGAGGATACGGCGTCCGTACTTGGCGGTGACTCGCCCAAGCGCTCTTTGTCGGCGCCGCGGTCGAGCGGAGACGACCTCATGCCCCTGGCACCAGGCTTCGATCAATGAGGGGATCACAGTCGGGGGAGCGGTGAGATCCTGATTGAACGAGATGACCGCCCGGCCATCTGCGGCTTCCAGCCCGGCACAGACGGCTGCCTCGGCCCGAAACCGCCGCGAGAGGACAATCCCGCGTACCCCGGCATCCTGCTCGTGCAGCGTACCCAGCACCTCGGCCGTGCGATCGTCGCTCCCGTTATCTACGTAGATGATCTCGTAGGGGATCGCCAGTTGACGCATTACCGCGGTGAGACGCAGGTGGACGGCGGGCAGACGAGTTTCCTCGTTGCACAGCGGCACGACGATGGAGCATTCTACCGCCACGGACGAGTTCCTTCCGTGGAATTCAGCCCGGCCATCCTTGGCTCGGGGCGATTGCCGTATCAGGTGAGGCGACACCTCACGCTGGAGCCGGGCACTTCGGTGAGGCGACGCCTCACGGTCCCATACACCCACGGTACTTATCGGATAGCGGACGGCCCGCATTCATTTAACCCAAGTCGGTTGCCCGTCAAGCCGATGTTATGGGACGGCCGACGCCGCGTTTTGCCTCGCACTGCTCTATGAGCAGTGCGGAAGGGGTGGGCTCGCTCGTGTGGCACCGCTCTGTGAGCAGCGCTGCGTGCAGGCTCTTGAGCAACGACGTGTTCGCCTTGAGGTGGCAGCCGTCCATGACATCGGTGAGTTCCACCCTGAGTCTGCACGAGATCCCCACTTCGGGGGTTCGGGTTGGCGTGCGCGCGGGCACCGTGCTGCTCGCAACGATCTGGGCGGTGGTGTTCTGTGTTTCGCTGAGTCGCAGCCTCTTTGATCCGATTGGGTACGATCAGGCTTTCTGGCAATACGTCACCGAGCGCGTGATGGCCGGCGAGCGGATGTACGTTGACGTGTGGGATCAAAACGCTCCAGGCGTGCTGGGTATCCATGCCCTGAGCACATGGCTTGTGGGGCGATCGCCGCTGGCTTTGAGGGTATTTGATGCCGGCTGGCAGTTGGTGACGATGGCTCTGCTGGTGCTGTTGGTTGGCCGTGATAGTCGGCGATGGGGCGTCGGCTGGCTGGCCGCGACCCTCTATGCCCTGGCATACTACAGTGGGGGGTACGTGCACACCGCCCAGCGTGATGGCTTTGCCGCGCTGCCCATGTTGCTCGCGCTGCATGTGGTCTCCATCTCGTCGCGACGGGCCGGGGCCGGCGGCTCTCTGCTTGCCCATGTGGTGGCAGGCGCGATGGGCTTGGCGATTTGTGCGATCAAACCGCCGCTGGGCTTGATCTTCGGCGTCCTCTGGTGCTGGACACTCGCCGAGGCGTGGTTGGAGCGTGGCGAGGGCTGGCGGGCATGGCGATCGTGGCTAGGCCTCAACGCGGGCTTTCTGCTGGCGGCCGGGGCCGGGGCTGCCCTGATGACCGCCTGGGGTTGGTGGGATGGCTTCGTGCGGGCGATGACCCGTGCGGATGTGCCGGGCTACATCCAGGGGCCGCTGCTCATGCGGCAGTTGTTCATCGCGGTCCTGCCGATCGCGGTCGTGCTCGCGGGAGCGGTGGCTTGGCTGCTGTACGAAGAACTTCCTACTGGTCGAAGATGGAATCTTGGTGCTGATGGCCGCCGAGGCCGCCTCGCGGTGGGCCTTTTCCTGACCGCGTGGATCAAGGCGGTCGCGGTAGCGGCGGCGTTGCTGAGCATCTGGGTATGGCCTGCCTGGCAGTCGCTCTTGCCCATCGTCGGTGGCCTGATGCTGCCTGCGGGTGGGGCGGTGCTGATACGGGCATGGGGAGGGCGTTCGCGCACCTGGCGCCTGGTTGCCCTGACCGGTGGGGCGGTCTTCACGGCCATCACCCTGCAGGGCCAGTTCTACCTTTATCACTTCCCGCCGCTGTTGGCTTGTCTGGCGTACTTGGCGGCCAATGAACTGGCCGCTTATCGCCCTGAGCGCCGGAGATCGGCAGTCCAGCCGACGGAAGAGCTCTTCTCCATGGACGCGGCTCTGATCTCCCGGAGTCGTTCTCGTGGGCGTTTCTCAGACGCCTCCGCGCGGCACCGGGCATGGACTTTGGTTTGCCTGGCCTGCGTGGCCCTGCTGGCCGGCCACGCGTGGGGTGGCAAGATGACCGCGGTGAGTCGTCACCCTCGCGTTCTGGGTGCCATGACTTTGGATGACCACTACGACCGGATCACCCGCCACAAACCCCGCTATCCGCTCTACTCGACAACGCGGCTTGCCGCCCAGCGGGTGCGCGAGTTGACCGGGCCGACCGATCCCATCGCCTGCTTCATCAACGAGCCGCGGCTTTACTACTTGGCCGAGCGACCAGCAGCCCATCGACTCATCATTCCCAACCAGGCTTTTCGTCCTCTGTTCGACGAGTTCCTGCTCGCCCTGGACGCGGAACGCCCGCCGGTCATCCTCGCCCGCGTGCCGGAATCCCTTCGCGGCGGAGGGGATCTGCTGGCCATTCATCGTGCGGTCTTCGATGAGGCGGAATCCTTCTTCGGTCCGCGGGCAAAGCTCCTGCGGGGCATCTACCGCGTCAGCGAGACCGTCGGCGATATCTGCATCCTCCAGCCGACAGGCGAGGACGTGCCCTGAGACGCTCACTGCTGAGCGTATTCCGCCACGAATCGGTAGGTTCCCGAACCCACCTTGTAGACTGCCGCGTCCTCGTCCGTGCGAAGCAGCGTCACGCCCTGGGCTTGTGTCGCGGGTTGTCCTCCCTCGGTGACGCCGGTCGGGTTGGACGTCGGCACGCGGACCGTCGCGGATACGTTCGCGGGAATGCTCACCGTCATCGCGATGGACCCTCCCTCGACACGCCATTCGCTGGCGATCCGACCGCGGATCGAGTCGTAGTGCCCGCGGGCCCAGGACAATCCCCCGCCCGGACGCGGCTCGATCAGCACGTGCTTGTACGCCAGCGTCTCTTCGTCCGGGGCGATCCCGAGAATGACCCGGTACATCCATTCACCGACCGCCCCGATCGCGTAGTGGCAGAAGGAATTCATGCCGGGATCCTGATAGCCCCGGCCTTCGACGTACCCGTCCCAACGCTCCCAGATGGTCGTGCCGCCCTGATCGATGGTGTAGCCCCAGGAGGGGATGGTGCGGTTGTTGATCAGCCGGTAGGCAACGTCGTTCCGTCCGCCGCGGGTCAGGGCCAGCATCAGCTTCACCGTGGTATGGAATCCGGTCGAGATATGGCCCTTGTAGGCGTCGATGCCCTCGATCATGTAACGCACGGCGGCCTCGTGATGCTCGGGCGGGAGCAGGCCGAAATCCAGAGCCAAGGCATAGCCGGCGGGCGTGTTACCCGCGATTCTGCCGTCCGGGGCCACGTAGGCTCGGTTGAAGGCCTCACGCACCTGCCGGGCGAGATCCGCGTAGCGACTCGCGTCCTCCTTGCGGTTCAGCACGCCCGCCATGCGCGAGAGTAGCACCGTTGTGTACGCGTGAAAAGCCGTGGCGAAGGCTTCCTTGGGAACCTGGGCGCCCGTCTTCGGGTAGCCCTCGAGGATCAGCGTGTCCCCGTTCAGCCAGTCGCCGTAGTCGTTGCCTCGCTGACCGGTCCATAGCCCCTGTGGGCTCTGGCTGTGAACGTACTCGACCCAGCGCTTCGCGGACTCGTAGTGCGTCTCGATCAGACGGCGATCGCCGTAGTTGACGTAGACGATCCACGGCACGATCACCCCCGCGTCGCCCCAGGCTGCCGCGCCCGAGAAGCGGGCGTTCGGGTCGAAGGGGTGCGGCGCAAAATCGGGGTACCGCCCGTCGTCCGCCTGGTCGTCACGCAGATCGTATAGCCACTTGTTCAGGAACGCCGCCATGTCCATGTTCAAGCAGGCGGTCTGGCCGAAGGCTACAATGTCCCCCGTCCAGCCCACCCGCTCATCCCGCTGCGGGCAGTCCGTCGGAATGCTGTGCATGTTGTCCCGCTGCGTCCACTGAATGTTCCGCATCAGCTTGGTCAGCAGCGGGCTGGAGCATTCGAACGCCCCGACCATCGCGGGCGCGGAATGGAACGCTCGGGCGATGATTGTGTCCTTCGTCGGCGGCTTGGGCATGCCCGTCAGCTCAACGTAGCGGAACCCGTGGTACGTGAACCGCGGCTCATACTGCTCGATACCTTCGCCACGCAACGTGTACTGGTCCGTCTGCCGGGCGCCCAGTTCACCACTCAGGACCTTTGTCCGCAGGTTATCGGTGTAGATGTTTCCGTCGGGCTCGAGCACCTCGGCGTGCCGCAGCGTCACCGTCGCGCCGGCCGGCCCCTGGACCCGCAGACGGCACCAGCCGGCCAGGTTCTGCCCGAAGTCCACCACATACACGCCCGGGGCAGGCTCGTTGATCGCCACCGGCCGAAGTTCCTCGGTCACGCGAATCGGCTCGTTCGGCTGTGCGACCAACGCCGCCTTGACCTCTCCCGCGACACCGACCGCCTCCCACGATACATCCGCGAATCCGGGTCGGTCCCACCCGGGCTGCTCCTGGCGCGCGTCGTACACCTCGCCGTCCAGAATGCACGCCTTGCGAACCGGTCCCGCGGTGGTCGCCCGCCAGGAGGGGTCGGAGACGATGGTCTCCACCCGACCGTCCGCGTGCTCGATCTCGAGTTGCACCAGCAGTCGGGGATGACGGCCGTAATGGCCCCGCACCGGCCCGTTCTCGACGATATGTGAAATACCCAATCGGCCCGCGTACCAGCCGTCAGCCAGTAACGCGCCCATCGCGTTTTCGCCCGACTGCAGCAGGCTCGTCACGTCATAGGCTTGGTACTGCACACGCTTGTGGTAGTTCGTCCATTCCGGGGCGAGGAGTTGCTCCCCAACGCGCCGCCCGTTGATGCTCAGCTCGTAGAGGCCCAGCGCTGAGGCATACGCGATGGCCCGCCGGGGCTGGTCCGCGAGGCGGAAACCCTTGCGCAACATGGTGGCCGGCAGCGCGGGCAGAGGCTGATCGGCCGGTGGGGATTCCTGCCTGCCGATCCACTGTGCTTTCCAGTCGGACTGTGCCAACAAGCCCATCCGCCATGTGGCAGGCTTGCTCCACGCCGAAGGCTTGCCGGCGCCGTCCCACACCCGCACCTTCCAGCACACCTGCTGTCGCGAGGGCAACGGCCGGCCTGCGTAGGCGATCTGGCTCGTCGCGTTCGAGGCGACCTGTCCGCTGTCCCAGAGATCCGCTCGCCCCGGCTCCAGCCCTTCCTCGCTACTGGACACCAGGATCTGATACGCACTCTGCATCATCCCGCGTTGGGTCGAGGTCACCACCCAGCTTAGACGCGGCTGGGAAGCCTGAATCGCCAGCGGATTGGTCAGATACTCGCAGCGCAGCTCGGTGGGGATCGTCTCCGCCATGCCCGGTACTCCTGATTGTGCCAGCACCGCAACGGATGCCACGAGGATCAACATTGCCTTCATCATGGATTGATGGCCTCCTGTGATCGGGACGTTTGGATTCTCCGCGAACAGAACCACCCGCGGCCCGTCGCGCAGCTCACGGCGGCACGACCGGCCGGGGCACGTATCATACCGTCCGGCGTGTGTGTTTCCACGCCGTGAGCCCACTGCCCGCTCAAGTTGCAGTGTGTGAGGTTTCGCGAGAAGGAAAGGGCGAAGCTTTATGTCGAATGGTCGATGAGGCCGGCCGCGTGATCGGCGGCTCGCTGGGCCGATTCCCATGCCTGACGTGCCTGGGCGGCCTTCTGCTGCGCCTGCTCGTAAGTCGCACGAGCACGATCCGCCTCGCTCTGAATCGCGGTGTATTGGCAGGACGCCGTGTGGGCCTGCTTGGCCGCTGTACGCAGTTGTTCCGCTTGTTGCAGCGTGTGCCGGGCTCGATGGTGAAGCTGCTCCGCGGCAGTCATCAACTCGCCGAGCCGATCCATCTGCGCCGTCAGGGTCGTCCGGATTTCCGTGAGCTGCCGACGAAACTCGGATTCCGCGCAACCCGCCGGGGCGGCAGCTTCACTCTCCACCGGTACCGATGCGGTCGGGCTTTCGCTGTGCCCCTCGGCTGCCACCGTTTCCGGCGAACAGGGAATCTCGCCCATCTCCAGTGACGCCAATTCAGAATCGGCCTCCTCGGTACACCACGGCTGCGTATCCGTAACCTGGGAGACCAAGTCGGCAAGGTCGATAGGTGGCTCCCCGCCGGGCACCTGTGCTTCATCGATGCTGTCAGTGCCGGCAGCATCGGGCCTGTTCTCCTCGCCGTCCAGCCAGGAAGTCATCGCGGCGTCCTCGGGCTCATCGGCGGCGGCCGCCGCCGCCTCGGATGCCAGCTTGTCAAAATCCGACGCAGGATCCGAGAAAGCAGTGTTGTCCGCGGACAGGTCCAGTCCGGTCAAGTCAGTCTCGGCTTCCTCCTGGGTTTGATCCCATCCCACATCCGTGGGCTCCATCAGGCTCTCCGGCTTGCCTACTTCTCGGCCAAGTGACTCGGTTAGCTCGTCGAGTTGGTTCGCCGCATCTTCGAATCCCTCCGCGATCTCCGCCAACTCCTGTTCGGAACCCGCCAGGCCGACCGCAGCCTCGCCTGTCGGTTCTACCGTCGGAGGGCCGCTTTCCTTGTCCGCATCGCCGAGCTCCGCCAGCAACTGGTCGGCGTCGGTCAGAAGGTCTTCCGGCGACTCCTCTGCGCCGGTCTGTGATCCGGACATTTCCGCGGTGGCTTCCGCAAACGCCGCCGCCAACTCGTCCACGTTCTCCTGGCCCGACTCGTGGACTTCCGAGGCCACATCCTTGCGAAACTTGTTGCGTTCCTTCCTGATCGATGCCATGTTCAGCGCCTTTCTGATCTGTGGAAAGTCAGCGTCGATGCAGGCAATCGCCAACCCATTGGCCGGCGCCGTCGCGTCAGCCAGGATCGTGCACATGTCCGCAACGACGCTCCGGGCCGCTGTGTCCGCTTCTGTGTCAAGCTGCTCCAGCCGACTCTGAAGGGCCTCTCGAAAGCCCGGAGACGCATCCGCCCCAAACTGCTGGATCAGCTCCAGCTCGGTACGCAGCGCCAGCAGGGAATCAGGGTCCGACACGGCGACCGTTGTGGGCCGGCCGTCCCTGACGATCCCGTAAGTTCTGGGAAAGCTGGCCATCTCGAACTCCCGCAGGCATTGTGCTCACGCCTGCTTTTATCGACTCGCAGGGGCGATGACCTGATTTCGCTATGGCGAATCGGCGGGTGCCCAAGGCAAAATGCTCGATCGACCTTGCGGACCGAGGATTTATCGGACAACTGCCACGCGGTCATCCGGAGTCGCATTCCCGCACGAGTTAAGATCCAAGATAGCCGGTACGTGTTGAGCTTCCCCGGATGGGCTTCTCTGTGACCGCTGGTGGCCCAACCGAACTCTTCGCGTACCCGTGAGCAGGCCGGTGTTGTCGCCAGGAGTCTTGGGCGGAAAGAAGCCCGGTTCCGAGCGGCACCGTGCTTCCACTGTCGACGAGGGCACCCCCCGAAGGTGCCTGTTCCCTTGTGCCGCGATGATCCCATGCAGCAGACTGTCCCAAGAACACGGATAGGCCGATCCCGACGCGTAGCGTGGTTGACAGCAGGGCTGATGACCGTTTGCTAGGTCGGTTGTGTGAGTCCACCGAGCCGTGCCCCACCGGCCAAGACCACACCACGCCAGGCTAGGCCGAGCCCGCACCGACCGAGTACAATGGTCAACCGTGATGTGCCCACGGTTCAGGGGGTAGGCCGGCGATTGGCGACCGCCCCTCGACGACAGGAGGTCCAGACGATGAGCTCCATTGATCGAAGAACATTCATCGGCCAGGCGTGCGCGGCCATCGGAACAGCCGTGACCGGACGCGCATGGACAGCAAGAGCGGACACGGTGGTCGCGGCAAGCCGGCCCACCGTCGCACCGCCGGACCGTGTCCTGTCGGCTACCGATACCGTCAAGCTCGGCTCCACCGGCGTGACCCCGTCGCGCTTGGCCATCGGTACCGGCACCAAGGTGAGCAAGCAACGTGAGCTCGGCGAACGCGGCCTCGTCCGCATGTTGCGGCACGGATTCGACCAAGGCGTACGCTGGTGGGAGGCGGCCGATCTGTACGGCACGCACTCGTACCTTCGCCTGGGGCTCCGAGAAGTCGACCGCGAACGCGTGGTGATCACCTCGAAGTCATCCGCCCGTACCGCCGACGGCATGCGTGCGGACCTGGAACGCATTCGGCAGGAACTCGGCACGGACTACATCGACGTCTTTCTGATGCACTGCCTGATGGACGGTGACTGGCCCAAGAAACTCGGCGGGGCCATGGACGTGCTCAGCGAGGCCAAGCAGAAGGGCCTGGTTCGGGCAGTGGGATGCTCCTTCCACAGCCTTGATGCGCTGCGGGCAGCCGTGGACGAACCCTGGGTCGACGTGATGCTTGCCCGCATCAACCCCTTCGCCATGCTCATGGATGTGGGCAAGCCGCAGGAGGTGCCCAAGGTCGTCGAGGTGCTCCAGGCGGCCGATGCTCGCGGCAAAGCCGTCTACGGCATGAAGATACTCGGTGAGGGCGGTCTTCAGCCCGAGCAGATTGAGCCCGCCTTGAAGTTCGCCATGGAGCAAACCTACCTGAGCGGCTTCACTATCGGTTTCCGCTCACAGGCCGAGATCGACGACGTTGTTCGCCGGATCCAAGCGTTCGCTATTCGCCGCGCATGAACCGGCATCCACCGGGTTTCCGCGCCCGCGGCCCCCGTGATGACGCCCGGCTAAAGTGAAAAGCGAGAAATTGCTACCTAGTGGGTGTCTTGAGCCTATATTCGAGGCATGCTAAATGAGTAACAGCTGATAATCTGTGCCTACGGTTGACTTGGCCGGTCTCTTCGCGTACCATGCGCTGCAAATGTCTTGCTTAGCCATAGCTCCGCACAGGGGCTTCGCCAGGCTCACCAGGGCGCCTGCGGTGTTGCGATGCGGGAGGCGGTTGGAAGTCTCACAGGATGCGCTGATCGCTGGCCGAAGTCGACGCGGATGCCTGCGTGGGCGAGTTGCGGATTGGCGGGTTATAGGCAAAGGAGTTGAGAGATGTACAGATCTGTAATCCAGGCAGTGGCGGTGTTGGTTTTCTGGGTTCTGACCGTCTCGGCTGCGCCACCAGTTCAGTGGAAGCTCGAAGACGGCGGTAATGGCCATTGGTATCAGGTGGTTCATGTGCCGGCAGGAATCAACTGGACCGCGGCACGAGATACGGCGGCTACGATACTGCCGGGAGGCTACCTCGCCACCATCACCAGCGCCGCCGAGAACGACTTCGTTTGGAACGAGACCGAAGTCGGCAGCAACAACGACTTGTGGATCATCGACGGCGCAAACAACTGGGAGGGGCCTTGGCTGGGCGGTTACAGAGATCCGGCCTTGGGTTGGCAGTGGGTCACTGGTGAACCTTGGAGCTTCACTGCATGGGCGACCGGCGAACCGAACAACTCCGGCGGGAACGAATGGTGTCTCCAGTATTTCTGGAATCCCAGCCTCCCTGGCGAGTTGGCTGTGTGGAATGATGTCCCCAGCTACAACGCCATCATTAGCTTCGTCGTCGAGTCATCCATTCCCGAACCCGCGACGCTGGTCCTGCTCACTTTGGGGTGTTTGGTGAGTATTCGCCGCGCATGAGTCTGGCCGCCGTGCGACATCACGGAATGGAACGAGGGCTTGCACGCTGACGATGCTGATTGGGAGTGCAACGCGAGGCACCTGCCTCAGCGGCACCGTGCAGAGTCTGCTGTTGGCGCAAGTTGATTCGTGACAGGCCTGCTTCGCGTCGGCGCCTGGTAGGTGATTCTTCCCATTGTCCGTTGGCGATCTGAACGGCCTTCGTCTACGCCCACATGTTCAACAGTCCCCCGTAGGGCGGCCACGGGATCTCTACCTCTTGATCCGGCTCCGGCGGTACGGCAAGAGGGGCAGGGATCAGCCGCTCCGAACTGGGCCACCAGCGCACCTGCTCGGAAGCGAACGGCGCACGCGCGGTCCATGCACGCCATTTCACCTCCGCATCCCACCAGCAGGCGGGCGCGAACGCTCTCCCCGCCTCGCTCGGCAGCCATGCCTGCGACGGCTGACGTTGGACCGGCACATAGATCCGACACATCCCGCTCAGCTGTAGACGCAGCGCAAGCGCCATACCCAGAGGCCAGGACTGGATCGCCGCGAAACAAACTCCGATAGGTCGTACGGGGTGAATCACACAGATCCGCCCCCCCAGAGGCTTTCTTTCCACCCGGAAGCACCAGGGCGGGTCACGTGCAGAGACCCTGCCCGCTTCGATCTGATAGCCCGTTACCTGCAAGTCCCGTGCCGGGTGGCTCGCAAGTTGAACCTTGCGTCGCTTGTTCCCATAAGATGCGGACAAGTCGAAAGTTGCAGTTCGACTTTTCTTTGCTGGCCGCCCACCGCCGACAGCATGATTGCCCCGTCCTGTTGCCCAGACGCAACAAGCGAGACCACGCTGATGGGCCTAAGCCTCGGTGCAAGGTATGGTTACCAGCAATGTGGCCGGAATGCCGCAATACCGCCCTCTGTTGATTGCGGGGCGCACCACAGATGATCCACGTCCACAAACGTCGCAGCGGCGTCTAGACGAACATCGAAGGGGATGCAAAGCAGAAGCCTTCGCGAGCCCTCGTCCGCCGACCGATGCCGAAGCAGGTCACCTTCGTTGATGCCCGATCAAGCCAATTCGTGGATGCCGGCCCCAAACCAACTTGTTGGTGGCGGAGGGAGCGACCGCAACGAGCGCCAATCGCGAGCGCAATGAACGAGCCCCAATCGCGAGCGCGATCAACGAGCGCCAAACGCCAACGAGCCCCAAGCGCGAGCGCGGGGATGCGGCGCGTCAGCGACGTACTCACCACCCGCAAATCGCCTTCGCGGGCGGGGCACACGGCCCGCGGCGACCGGCGTGTTCTCGGTAGCGGTCGCCCCCTGACTTCGGCGAGCTCTCTTCGAGCCTGCCTTCGGCTCTGAGGCTGAGGCTCATGCTCAGGCTCGAAGAGAGCCTCAGAGCCGAAGACAGCCCAGGGTGAAGCCCTGGGGAAGCGGTCACCTCGCATTCGAGGCGAGCCTGTAAGGCTCGTTCATGTCGCATCGCACAATAGCGCCATGTGTGCCGAGCGAGGCCATCGCATGAACGGTCCCTTCAGGACCGACCCGCGGGGCGTGAACTCGTCCCAGGCCTTCGACCTGCTATGTGTTTGGCGTCCCTCCTGGATACTGCTTCGTCTGTGCTAGGCCCGGCATTCATGCCGGGTGGGTCAGGATCGCCTGCCCCTATCGTCCAGCTCGCCTTGGCGAGCTTCTCGATGTCTGGATTCATTCGATCGCCACGAATGCTTCGAGCCTCTCAATGCCGCCCTGTACGATTCGATCCGCTCGAAGCACGGCCGCGGGCTGTCAGAGGCGCCGCCATACGTCAATCATTGGACTCATCCCGTCCTTCGCCCTTGCCCTCGCCCGGGTCCGCCGTCAATTGGCTTCTGATTCTGTTTCTGTCCCCGCGTCTACGATACCATTTGCGTACTGGAAAACTGAGTATTATGCCCACCAGGCCTAAGTAGACTCCGCCAACTAGCCATGTCGGGATAGACGGCACGAAGTACTTCAGGAATAGTACAGGAGCAGCAGCATAGATGGCCACCTCACACCACCCCCAAGCGCGGTCAAGAGCAGAGTCCCGCAACAACGGCACAGTTCGTTTCTCCTTCGCGAGCCAACGCCTCCAACGTATCCCTAACCGCCTCGGCCGCTTCGCTCCCCGCCTCCGCCTTGACCTTCCGACCACGATCGGTTGTAGTAGCCATCAGGGCTCCTCCTTTCAAAGTGCAGTCACAACAACACTTATGGAGGATGCCCCTCGCTTTTT
>JAAYDF010000353.1 GCA_012729395.1 Phycisphaerae bacterium | reverse complement strand
TGACGGCATGGCCGCCGGCCTGGACATGCCCGCACATGGCGGCGCCCATCACCCCGGTGCCTACCCATCCGACCCGTACACGCTGCGGCAATGGCTGCATGATCCGTCCTCCGTTACAGACGCCTCGGTCGCACAAACGTAGTTTGTACCCTGTCCCCGCGAAGAGGCAAGCCCAGGCGCCGATTTGAGTACTGGCGACCCAGAGCGTGTAATAGGTAAATCGTGCGGAAACAGGGACACTGAGGGTGGCTTATGTGCGAACGCATTTCGATTGATCCGCATATCTGCCACGGGCAAGCGTGTATTCGCGGTACCCGTATCCCTGTTCACCAAATCGTACGGATGCTGGCTTGCGGCGACACCATCAAGCAGTTGCTCACCGACTACCCGACCCTCCGGCGAGAGGATATCAAGGCGGCTTTGGACTATGCCGCCTCACTCGCGTGAACAGGTTTGAGGATCAGAACGGCCGTTCGCGCATGGTCGCGGCCATGATCGCTTTGGCGGTGTGCAGGCGGTTCTCGGCTTCCTGGAAGACGACCGACTGCGGGCCGTCGAAGACCGCGTCGGTGACCTCGGCGCCGCGGTCGGCGGGCAGGCAGTGCATATACACTGCCGTCTCCTTCGCCAACTTCATCCGCCGCTCGTCGCAGATCCAGTTTTTGTAGCGGGCGTTCATGGCCAGCATTTCCTTCTCGATGGCGGCCATCTGCCCTGCGTCGACGGCGTCGCGGCGCTGCATCATCAGGTCGTACGGCCCCCAGCTCTTGGGGTACACGATGTCGGCGTCGGCGAACGCGGCGTCCATGTCCTCGACGACCTCGAACTTGGTGCCCGCCTCGCGGGCGTTATTGCGGGCCGCCTCCAGCGTCTGCTCCATGAGCCGGTAGCCCGGCGGATGGGCCAGAGCCACGTCCAACCCCGCCCGGGTCATCAGGGTGATCAGGCCCTGCGGCACCGAGAGCGGCTTGGCGTACGACGGCGAGTAGGCCCAGGAGACCGCGATCTTGCGGCCGCGCAGGTCGCCTTTGCCAAACAGCTCACGGATGGTCTGGAGGTCGGCCAGCGTTTGCGTGGGATGGTCCACGTCGCACTGCATGTTGATGACCGGCACGTCGGTCGCCTCGGCCACCTGGCGCATGAACTTGTTGCCCTCGTGCAGGATGAGGTCGTGGCGGATGGCGATGCCGTGGCCCATCGAGCCGAGGATCTTACCCGTGTCGTAGGCCGTCTCGCCGTGCGAGATCTGGCTGAGCTTGGAATCGAGAAAGTGGGCGTGGGCTCCGAGCTGCGTGGCCCCGGCCTCGAAGGCGTTACGCGTCCGCGTGCTGTTGTCGAAGAACAGCAGGAAGATCGTCTGGGCCGACAACAGCGGGGTCTTTTCGCCACGGTGGAACTTGGCCTTCAGCTCATCCGAAAGCTCAAGCAGCACGTCCAACTCGCCCCAGCTCAGATCCTGCGTTTCAATATAGTCTTTGCCCTTCAGGCTAGACATAGCTCGTCTCCGACTTCGTGGTTCATGCAGGTACTCGTCCCGCACCGACCGTATCGCTGTACCCCAGCTCCGATTCATCTGTGTCCATCTGCGTGATCTGTGGGCAACAAGTCCAAAGAAGTGCCCACAGATAACTCAGATGGACTCAGATGGGAGAGAGAACATCCCATGGTCAAGAATGTTGCTTCAATTCGTCCTCCGCCTCATACCGCAATAGACCGACGGGAACGCGGCGTAGAAGGCCGCGCACTGCACAAGCTGCTCGATGGCCACGGAATCGTTGACCGTATGGGCGACGCTCTCCTCGGCCGGGCCGAACCCGACGCAGGGGATGCCGAACATGCCGTTGATGGATACACCGTTGGTGCTGAAGGTCCAGCGGCCGATCCGCGGTCGACGGCGAAACAGCTCGCGGTAGGTTACCGCGGCGGCCTGGACCTGCGGGGCATCCTCAAGCTCGACCCAGGTGGGAAAGTAGCTACGGGTCGGGTAGACCAGACCGGTATAGCTGGGCCGCTCGTAGGTGCGGGTCTCGACGCGGGCTTTGACCCCGGCCCGACGAACGGCGTCGCGCACCTCGCGCAGGGCGGAAGCCTCGGTCTCACCGGCCGTCAGCCGCCGGTCGAGGTGGATGAACGCCTCATCGGGCACGGCACACAGCGACGGCGTCTTGCAGTTGATGTAGGTCACGGTGACGGTGCCCTTGCCCAGGAAGGGATCCTCGGGCAGCCTGCCGTTGAGGGCCTCGATCTCACTGACCACGCGGGCCATCTTGTGCACGGCGTTGTCGCCCTTGTGCGGCATGGAGCCGTGGCAGCTCCGGCCCTTGACGGTCACGCCGATCTCCATGCGGCCGCGCTGGCCCCGCAGAATGCGGCAGTCGGTCGAATCGGTGACTACGACGACCTCCGGGCGGAAGCCGTCCTCGCGCACGATGTACTGCCAGCACAAGCCATCGCAGTCTTCCTCCTGCACCGTGAAGACCAGATACAGCGAGTACTCATCAAGCGGGATCTTCAGATCGCGGATGATGCGTGCGGCGTAGACCATGGGGGGGACGGCACCTTCCTGGTCGCCGGCGCCCCGGCCCCAGACGCGCCCGCTTGCGACACGGCCCGCGTAGGGGTCGTGCTTCCACTCGCTGCGGTCGCCCACACCCACGGTATCCACATGCGCGTCGATGGCGATAGCCCGCGGGCCTTTGCCGACTTGGCCGAACAGGTTGCCGAATCCATCCGTCCAGACGCGATCAAAAGCCTTGGTGCTGCGCATCTCCGCGGCGATGCGCT
>JAAYDF010000352.1 GCA_012729395.1 Phycisphaerae bacterium | reverse complement strand
TTCGATCCCTATCACCGCTGGCTGGGAATTCCGCCGAAGCATCAGCCGGCGGATCACTACCGGCTGCTGGCAATCGAGCGGTTCGAAGAAGATCCGGAGGTGATCGCCGACGCGGCGGAGCGGCAAATCGCCCACGTGCGCCGCTACGCCCTGGGGCCGCACCAGGACATCTCCCAGCGGATCCTGAACGAACTGGCGGCGGCCAAGGTGTGCCTGCTGCAGCCCGACAAGAAGGCAGAATACGACCGGAAGCTGCGGGAACAGGTTGCAGCCCAGGAACCGCCCGTGCCGCAAGTCGCGTCGCCGTCCGTGAGTCCCTTGCCGCCCGTCGTCGCGCCGGTTGGGACACGCTCGGAAATGCCGGCCATCGGCGCTAGGCCGCCAGTTCCGCTTCCGGTCGTGACGGATCGTTCGCGTCGTCCAATAAGTGTCGGCCCTTCACAGCTGCCGCGGAGGCCCCGCACCCAGATGTCACCCGTCGCGGTCGTTGGGTTGGCGGGGGGAGGCGGTATTCTGCTGGGGCTGCTGGTCGTCGTGATTTGGAGCGTGTTCTCAGGCCGTGACGTCGACGACGTGGCGCGGGCTGAAGCGAGCAAACTGCTGCAAGAATCAGCGGCTGGACTGCCACAGGAGATCGAAAACTCGATCGGCATGAAGTTCAAACTGATCCCGGCGGGGGAATTCCTGATGGGGTCGCCGGACGGCGATTCCGACGCAGATAGCGATGAGAAACCGCAACACTTGGTGCGGATTACCAAGCCGTTTTATCTTGGCGTGACGGAGGTGACGCAGGAGCAGTACGAGCGGGTGATGGGGCAAAACCCGAGCCGTTTTAAGGGCGATCCGCAACGGCCGGTGGAAATGGTTTCGTGGGAGGACGCCGTGGCGTTTTGCCGCAAGTTGAGCGAGCAAGAAGGCCAGGCGTATCGGTTGCCGACGGAGGCCGAGTGGGAGTGCGCGTGCCGTGCGGGCAGCACGACGAAGTGGTCGTTCGGGGACGACGCAGCGGGGCTGAAGGATCGCGCTTGGTACGACGAGAACTCGGACCGGAGCACACATCCGGTTGCGCAGAAGGAGCCGAATGCGTTTGGGTTGTACGATATGCACGGGAACGTGTGGGAGTGGTGTGCGGATTGGTACGCAGGCGACTACTATACCGCGTCGCCTACCGACGACCCACGGGGGTCGGAGTCTGGCTCGGACCGGGTGCTTCGGGGCGGCGGTTGGGTCTACGTCGCGTCCGGCTGCCGGGCGGCGTACCGCTACTGGGGCGGTCCCGGCTTCCGCTACGGCATCCTGGGCTTCCGCCTCGCGAGGGCAGTGTCCTTAGCGTCCCCCGCTCGGTAGAGCGTGCCTTCCCTTCGCGGTAGCGACCGCCTGGAGCGCAGGCCGCAACGGCGAGGGCGGCAGCCCCGCCGTTGCGAGCCGTAGCGGACCACGTAGCCCGGTCTCTCCGAGACCGGATTGCGAGCCTCGGAGAGTCTCGCCCACGTGCAGGCGGCGCAGGCCGCCGTGGGGTCTGGGGCGAAGCCCCAGCGCGCCGCAGAACGAGGTGTTAAGATAGGGGGCTTGGGCTGGCGCGACATTCGGCCGCAACCAAGTAGGTTGGGTCTCCGACCCGACCCCGTCGGGACAGAGTCCCAACCTACCAAGATGCGCGCGCCCTGCGCACTGACACGCTAATTGACAACTTGGGTCGCGCCTTGGCGTTCATACGGCGGCACGCAGCCGGCAGCGACCCATTGGCGTAGAAGTTCGGGGCAGAAATCGACGTCATTGGGCCAGACGATCGTTCCCAGTTCAAGATCGACTCGAACCCGGCGGAAGAAGGCCGGATACTCGAGCGCGCGGAAGTCGCCGCCGCGGCCGAAAATGCGTTCTGACAAGTCGACGACGCCACTCTGGCCATCGCTAAACACCAGCTCCAGTCGAAACCCGCCTACGGGGCGGACATCGGTCACGGTCGCGCACAGTTCCATCGCAGCCTCTCATCGCAACGGGTCAATCTTCCTCGGTCGCCTTCCCTGTTCGCGTTCTTCCCACGCTTCGAGGAGTTCCTCGCGATGCAGCCAAGCCCATTCCATGACCAGCGCCAACGCGCGGGGTGACAGTTG
The DNA here is from genome assembly GCA_012729395.1 of Phycisphaerae bacterium. Classification (GTDB taxonomy): domain Bacteria; phylum Planctomycetota; class Phycisphaerae; order UBA1845; family PWPN01; genus JAAYDF01. The sequence goes on along the minus strand of JAAYDF010000352.1, from coordinate 255 downwards.
CCCCTTGAGCAGGGCCACGCTGAATCTACCCGTTCAATTCGGATGCTTCTTCCCAGTGCTCGTACAGCCGCGGGAGGGCGGCTTGTTGTTCCTCCAAGTCGGCTTTGATCTGCTTCACCCGCTGGCCGTCGCGGAGGACTTGCGGATCGGCCAGGGCAGCGTGCAGCTGCTCGATCTGTGCTTCCCGCTGGGCGATTTCCGCCTCGATATCGGGCACCTTGCGGTACGGGAACTTACGCTTGCGGCGCGGGGCCT
>JAAYDF010000351.1 GCA_012729395.1 Phycisphaerae bacterium | reverse complement strand
TGGGCGATACTGGACTTGAACCAGTGACCTCTTGCATGTCGAGCAAGCGCTCTAGCCAACTGAGCTAATCGCCCATCGCAACCCTGACCATTATTCTGCCGAGCCCCCACCCTGTCAAGGGCCGCGTTCGGGGAACCGCCGTGTGCTCCCACGCCTTGGCCTCACTGTCGATCCTGGGATGCATAGGCACACTCCAGCGTGTGCCGACCGGGGCCCACCCGACGCACGCCGCCATCGGGCAGGACCAGCTCGGCAGCCACTCCTTTGGGGACGTGAGCCTCCATGTGAAACTTGCCGTCCGCCACCCTCCATCGGCTCGCGATCCGGCCGGCGGGGCTCTCGAAGCTCGCCTCAGCGTGATTCAGCGGCCCAGGCTCGGGGGCAATGACGATCTCCTTCCAGCCGACACCGCCCGGCCTTTGCCGGATGCCCGCCACATAGCCGTAGAACCACTCCATGACATGCCCCAGCATGCAGTGGTTGAGCGACTGGATGCCGTCGTTCATCGCGTCCCACGTCTCGGGCATCGCGGTCATGCCTTTCTTGAGGATCCCGCCGTAGCTGCCCAGCCCGTCGCGCGAGTAAACCCGATGCAGCACGTCCGACCGCCCCGCCTGGGCCAGGGCCCGGATGAAGAACATGTGGCCGATGTCGCCCGGCGTCTGCTGCCAGCCTCGTTCCGCCAAGTCGGCGACGACCGCGTCGAGCACCGCTTGCTGATCCCCGGCGGGCACGAGCCCGGCAGCCAGTGCGATCGTATGGGCACACTGGCAGGAACCCGTATGCGCAAAGACCTTGCGTTGCCGGTCGTAGAATCGCCGCAAGAAGCCCGACGCCGTCTGCTCACGCAGGGTGCGGTATCGAGCTACATCCTCCGGCCGCCGCAGCACCTCCGCAGCCTGGATCACCGCGTCGATGCACATCACCTGCACCGCGGTCGCGGTCAGTTCGGTCGGAGTGAACCGGCTCGGCCCCGGCGGCTGGCCATGGCCGTAGTCGTACCAATCACCCAACCCGCCCGGCGCGATGCCGTCGGTGGACTGCGATGCGACGTAATCGACGAATCGCCGCATGCAATCGAAGTTGTCGCGGAGGATCTGAGCATCGCCGTACCAGACGTAGTGTTGCCAGGGCAACAGCGCACCGGCGGCCCCCCACTCCACCGTCCAATGAAACGCGCCCGGAAACCGCGTGCCCGCGTAGGACGGTGCGACGGTGAGGATCCGGCCGGTGGGTTCCTGGGCTTCGCGAATATCGCGGGCAATCTTGGCGAACCAGTCGCGGCAGTCGTACCGGTAGCTGAATGTCGGTGCCAGCAGGTAGGCACACTCCAACCAGCCGAGCTTCTCTCGGTGAGGGCAATCGGTCAGCACGTAGGACATGTTCGAGCGCATCGCCCAGTCGATGAGCCGGTGCGTGCGGTTGTAGAGCTCGCTGGAGGTTTCAAGCGTGCCCACCGCGGGCAGGTCGATGCGCACGTGGACCATGTCCAGTTGCTGGAGCACCGGCAGGCCGTCCGGGTTGGGTTGCCCGGCCGGGACCGCCCCGATGATCTCGACCGCCTGGAATCCTTGGTAGTGGAATAGCCACTGGTGACTCTCCGGCCCGCCACCCTTGAGCGTGTAGCGAAACAGCGACGGCGCCCCCCATCGCGGCTTCATGAAGGCCCCGTCCTCGGTGCGGTACTCGGACGGCTGCACGGTGAAGCTCTGGCCAGGTTGGCCCTCAACCGTGAACCGCAGCATCGCGGAAGCGTTTTGCCCGAAGAACACGTGGTACACGCCCGGACCGGCCGACACGACCTCGCGGGCGGGGAAGACCTCCTGCTCGCGGACGGGCGGCCAGAACTGTCTTTCGAGCCGGGCTGCCGGGGCGGGAGCGCGGACGGCGGCTGACCAGTTCGCGTCGTCGAAGCCCGGGCGATCCCATCCGAGCGGCTCCAGCCGGGCATCGTAGTCCTCGCCGCCGAACACGTGGCTGAAGGTCACCGGCCCCGGTGAGGTCCGCCACTGCTCATCGGAGACAATGCGCATGGGCTGACCGTCCGCCATCTGGATATCCAGCTCGACGCGCAAGAGAAACGGCGTGCCGAAATCCGTCTCCGCGCCGCCCTTGTGGTAGCGATCAGCCGGCGAAGGTGGATTGTGCCAGAACGAGTTGCCCAGCATCACGCCGAGGGCGTTGCGGCCTTGGGTCATGAGCCCTGTGACGTCGATCTCCTCGTAGTAGATCGTCTGGTCGTACTGCGACCAGGGCTGGTGGATGGCGGCGTCGCCGGCCCGCTGGCCGTTCACCCGCACCTGAAAGTGGCCGAGCCCGACAATGCGCATCACCGCTCGCACCGGGCGAGCCGCCAGATCGAACTCACGACGCATGAGCGGGCAGCTCGCACTTGACGAAGTCAACCAGGCCGGCTCTTGGCCCAGGACCGGGGCACCGGATGCGGTCATCAGCAGCAGGGCCGCAACCGCCCTTCGCAGGCTCCGCATGCCTCTTCGATAGCCCACGCCGCCCTCTGCTAAGCCAGCGACAGCCCTACGCATACGCACCTCCCGAGCATCTCAGGCAAGACCTTGTCATCATTCACCCGCAGATACAATTCACCCTCACACCGCATTCACCCGCAGATACGCTGTTTCAACATCGCCAGAATCGGGCATTATCCAGGACCAAACGAGCTTGTTCGTGTTCCACGACCGAGCGAACTTGTTCGTGCTCCAGGACCGAACGAACTTGTTCGTGGGGTCTGAATACCACGGATGCGCACAATATGCACCGCACTGCTCGCAGAGCCGTGCCACACGAACTCGTTCACTTGCGTTCCTCTCACACGCCGCACAAACCGGGGGTTGTCACCCCCGGCTCCTGCGCTTCACCACTCACTTGCACCATGCTCGCTTCCTGCGCGAACCGGGAATTGTCACCCCCGGCTCAGCTTCTACTTTGTCGCCTCGCCTCTTCTCTCGCCCGCGAACTCCTCGATCTGCTGGGCCAAGCCGATGAGGATCTGGGCTTCCGTGCGGCTCAGGCCGGCCCGGGAAAGAATGCCCCGGATCGGAAACATCAGGTGGTCCGGCTTGTCGGGGTTGAGGTAGCCGATGATGCCCAGGGCATGCTGGAGGCGGTCCAGCAGACGCGATACCAGGGCCAAATCGGCCGGCTCGCCCGCCGGGCGGATATTCGCGTCGGTATGGCGGACCCCGGCCAAGGCGAGGAAACACTCATAGAGACAGACAGCCACCGCATGCGAAAGATTCAACGTCGGATACGCGGGCTGTGCGGGGATCTGCACCACGGCATCACAACGGAGCAACTCCTCGCGCGACAGTCCGTTGTCCTCCGAGCCGAACAGCAGGGCCACGTCGCCGTGCTCGATGTGCCGCCGCAACCGCTCGCCCAGGTCACGCGGCAAAAGGTCGTCCGCCTGGTGTACCGGCCCGGTCCGCCGACTGGTGCCCACCGCGCAGACCGCGCCTTCCAGGGCTTCGGCGAGCGTCGCCACCACCCGAGCCGCGCGCAACCGATGCTCGCCCCGCGTACTGCGCTGCAGCGCGTCGCGCGAGAGCACGTCGACCTCGGGCGCCACCACGTACAGCGCTCCCGCAGCGAAGTTCTCCATCACCCGCGCGACCGCCCCGATGTTACCCGCAATCTGCGGCCGCACCAGCACCACCCGCACACGACTCATCATCCCCGCGTCAGCCATGCACGCATTGTAAGCCCACTCACCTCAACGCCAAAGCACGATGACCATCGGCTCTGTTTGGCCGCGTCGCTTGCGACGCGGATCGCTGCCGCGCGGAACCGCCAGACACGAATTCGACAAGCTCCCACCATCCCCCGTACTCCTGCTCACAGCAAGCTGCACAGGGCAGGATGCGACGCTTGTCCTTGATGATCGCGCCTGCGATCTGCTATCCCTCAAACGTCCAGCCGCATTTCTCGCACGTTGACTGCTCGGCCACCATCACTGCCCCGCACCTCAGACAGGTGATGTCGCCATCCGGATCCTTGTCTCCCTTGATCACGAGCGAACCACATCGAAGGCAATGATGGCTCCTCTGCATCACCCATGGCTGGAGAACTTCGACCTCCCTGCCGCCGGCTGCGTCGCTGTAGAAGAGCTTCATATACGAGATGCCGACGGTCAGAAAGCCGAACAACGTGCCCTGAATGCGGCACGACCCCTCGCTCATCGGAGCTCGACAGTGTGGGCAATCCATGGGCCATCTCCATTCCAAGAATCCGGCAGCCAGCACACTCGTACCACTTCCGCAAGAAGCATTACGGCTCCTCTCGCGGAGATCGCTTGTCCCCCACATGCTTCCCGGGCAGCAACCCTCGCATCCGAGTCAACGGCCTGCAACTCCTGCTACCGCCATGTTCTGCACCCCAGCCCCCACGGCTTGCACTCAGAACCCACCTCGAAAGGCACACCCACTTGCCAGCCTTCACGCCAGTTGGACGCCGTCGGGCCGACAAGCGTACTGATCGTGCAACTGGACAAGCCCGGCCAGGTCCTCATCAACAGGGCCGTTACCCAAGACCTCCAGCAGACGGCAAACGGCGTACTGTTGGGCCTTGGCTTCGTACGCCTGCTGCCATGCGCGATACCTGCGCTCATCCTCGGCATGTTCCCACGGGTAACGGTTCGGCGGTTGGCGGCAGCCGCAGCGCCACGGCTTGGGGCTGAGGCGGGCACGGAAGCATTCCTGACGCAGCGTCAACCTCCGATATAGCGCATCGCTGCCCAGATCCACAAGCAGCCGTGAGACCTCCTCGGAGACCGGATCATAGTGCCGGTCCGTGAAGAGCAAGCGTAGCCCCGCCGCCGTCTCATAGACTCGGCAGGAGCGATCCGGATGATGGTGGAACCAGTCCCGGACCCTCTGAGCCGTGGCCTGCCGGCTCGCCTGGGCCTTCTCGCGTCGACGGCGGGAGGAAAAGAGGCACCGCAATGCATCGACGATGCCGTCCGACCCGGCTCGTTCATGATCGACGTCCGCGAAGCACACCGATCGGCAGTTGAGCACCAAGGCACCATAGCGATTGCGTGTGATGATCGCCGATTCCTCGCCGGGTGCCCCGACGCTCTGCACAATCTCCTCTCGCAGCGGGTGCTCGAGGTAGTCGTACGCGTCGCGCTTTTCGCCGGTGGTAACCAGATCGCAGATCGATCTTGCCCTCGCCCCCGCATGGCGGCTTGCTTCGGCGAGACTGTCGAAGGACCACCCCCATATGCGAAAAAGCACCGGCCGGCCACGGTGATCCGCGCCGGACTGCTCCGCCTTCGCCCAGTACTTCGGTATTCGCATGATGATCTCCCGTGCGTCCTGTCGGCGGGGCGCCACGATCACCACAATGAAAATGGGATCGCCTATCGGGCAACATTGGTTCTGCCCGTTTAGCCGTGTCGCGTGCGACACGGATCGGTGCCGCAAACGACACCGCTCAACACGGGTTCCGAAGGCTGTCGCCTCTCTGCCTTAGCCCCCCCTATCCTAACAGCTTCTCCGCCACGGCGACCAGTTCTTTGACGTGGTCGATGCTGACCTGGAAGGCGGCCTTCTCATCCGGGGCCAGGGGAACCTCGATGACCTTCTCGACGCCGTGGCGGCCGAGCACGCAGGGCACGCCCACGAAGTAGCCGCCGATGCCGTATTCCTTATCACAGTAGGCGGCACAGGGCAGAATGCGGCGCTTGTCCTTGATGATCGCCTCGGCCATCTGGACGGAGGCGGCCGACGGGGCGTAGTACGCGCTGCCGGTCTTAAGCAGGCTGACGATTTCGCCGCCGCCCTTGCGGGCCCGGTCAACGATGGCGTCCAGGCGATCCTTGGCGATCAGGTGGGTCACCGGGATACCGGCCACCGAGGTGTAGCTGGGCAGCGGCACCATGTCATCGCCGTGCCCCCCGAGCAGCAGGGCGGTGATGTCCTCCACGCTGCAGCCCAACTCCATGGCGATGAATGCTCTGTAGCGGGCGGTATCGAGGATGCCGGCCTGCCCGACCACCCGTTGCGTGGGGAAACCCGAGGCCTTCCACGCCGTGTACACCATCGCGTCCAGCGGGTTGCTGACCACGATGAGCACCGCCTCCGGGCTGTGCCGGGCCGCCTGCTCGGTCACACTGCGGACGATCTCCACGTTCTTGGCCAGCAGGTCGTCCCGGCTCATGCCCGGCTTGCGGGCCAGACCCGAGGTGATGATCACCACGTCGCTGCCGGCCGTGTCCTCGTAGCTGTTCGTGCCGATGATCTCGCAGTCGAACCGCTCGATCGGCGATGCCTGCCGCAAATCCAGGGCCTTGCCTTGCGGCATCCCCTCGACAATATCCACCAGGACGATGTCGCCCAGTTCCTTGGCCGCTGCCCAATGAGCACAGGTCGCCCCGACGTTCCCGCCGCCGATGATCGTGATCTTCGCTCGCCCAGTCATATCCTTGACACGCCTCCGCGATGATATTTGTCCGGCCTCGTCTGATTCAACGGGAGGCATTATACGCTCGCGCTGACGGTTGGCCAGCCGGCCGCTCGCGCCCTCGCTGTGCCCACGCTTCCGGCAGGAAACTGCTGAGCGAATCGCCATGGTGAGCCTACGGGCGTCGATCTCCAGCGTATGCGGGTCGATCCGCCGCATCGGCTCGGGCTCGGGCGGCTCGTACTCGTCGGCAATGTCGCCGATGATCTCTTTCGCCTCGATCAGCGTCGCCGTGCCCGGCAGGAGTATACTGCACGGTCGCCTGGCCACACCCCCCAGCGAATGGCTCCACCGGGGAGGAACCGCACTGTCTCTTCTTGGCATTGCCTGCCGATAGTAATACACGTGCCCAGGGTGTAAGCACTGATATGCTGGCAGGACCGGTTACACTGCGATGAACGCTTGGTCGCTTGCCTCAGGGCGTGCGTACGCAGGAGGCGGCTGGATCAGGGCGTGCGTACACAGGAGGCGGC
>JAAYDF010000350.1 GCA_012729395.1 Phycisphaerae bacterium | reverse complement strand
TAGAGCATTTCACGCAATGGCGTAGCGGCCGCCGCCCCTGGTGGCCCGCGAACTCGCAAGGAATACGCCGGTCGCCACGGCTCGGCTGAGCTCGCCGAAGTCGGGGGGCGACCGCTACGATGGGGCGTGGATCGCTCTGGCCTCGGCATGCCTGCCCTCCCTCCGGAGGGACGTCATCCACACGACATAAAAGGAGCGGGCCTCCCGATGGCGAGAGGCCCGCTCCCGTGCGAACTACGCTGTCACGTCCGGGCACCAACTACGCTGCCGCATGCGGGTGACGTGGGGTGGGCCGGCCGGTGGCCATCCACTGCCGAATCAGCAGTGCTACAGCCCCCAGCACAACGATCACCTGCAAGGTCATCTGAACCGGCTTGTACGTCACCTGTGCCACAACGAAGAGAGCGGTTACCGCCGCCAGAACAATAGCCACCACCCACATCGCGCGAGGATGATGGACCATCGGCGTCGCGATGGCCAGCGTGCTGTAGCATCCGGTGAGGGTACCGACGATCATCGCGAACGCGAAGCCGTGAATACCTTCGCCGCCGGCCACATACAGGGCCACTACAACGATCAACAGGGTGAACGACGTGATGATGGTCCGCGACAGGGTCTGGTTCAGCGAGTCGTTGATCAACTCGGCGGATACGGTTCCCAGTCGTCCACGGTTCTCGCGGATACGGTCAAAGATCACGATCGTGTCATTGATCGAGTAACCCACGATGGTGAGGAATGCGGCAACCATGGCCAGGTCGATTTTGAAATCGGTCAGCAACAGAAGGCGTCCAAGGGCCGTGTCGTGGATGTGGTGGCAGAGCATCACGCAGGACATGGTGACTGCCACGTCGTGATAGAGGGCGATGACGCCCGCGAGCCCGAAGTTCAGCGAGCCGAACCGTACCCACAGATACGCGGCGATGGCGATGATCGAGAGAATGATGGCGATGATCGCTTTCTGAGCCGCCTCGCCGGCCACCTGCGGGGCGAACTGGGTCACGCGTTGCAGCGAACGAGAAGTCTCCAGGGCCGCCTGGGCTAACTCCAACTCCTTCTGGGCGACCTCGCTCCGCCAGGCGATGTTCTCATCACCCTCGATGTACGGCTGGCTGGAATCGACCACCAGGATGGCGATGCGGCGATACCGGCTTGCCTCGCCCACCTCACCGGGAACAGGCTCGAGACCCAGGACCTTCGGCTCGCGCCAGCCGGTCTCCTCGAAGTCAGGCTGCAAGCGCATCTCCCGCAACCGCTGTTCAATGTCCGCGATCGTAGCCGGCGGCTGCAAATCCTCGAACACCAGGGCCACTCCGCCCTTGTACTCAGCGACGGACTCACCCATGCTGCCGCCAATCACGTCCGACAGCACATTATCCGCGTGGCGAATCGGGAACAGCCCGTCCGGCGCTCGATCGCTGTCTTTCACAAGGCGGCCCTCGATGGGCTGCACCACTTCGAGGATGTTCGCCTCGGAGCCCGGCCCCATGGCGGCCACCAGAGCCTCGGCCACGATGGGACGCTGGGTCTCGGTGGTGATGATCTCAAACGCCGCTCGCTCGCCGGTGGCCGTCTCCTCTTCGACGAGCTGGACGCGAGAGCCGCGCAGCTTGTTGGCTGCGACACGCAGGTACTCGGCTACGGCGCGAACTTGGGTTTGAGCCAGGGCCACGTCGATGGTCACATCGCCGAGCTTCTCCGGATCGAACTCGATTTCGACGCCCTCATCCGTCGCCCGCACGCCGCCGCGAACGGTGACGTTCTCCAGAATCGGCACCAGGAGGGCCTCGATCTGCGGAATACTGAGTCCGCTGTACCCAGCCAGCCGGTAGCGATGAGCGTCGGCCGCGGTAAGGGGCGCCTGCTCGATCTGGTTCGCCGCCGTGAGCAACCAGCCCACGGAGTGGCGCGGGTCATTCTCATCCTGGCCGGTCCCGCCGCGAATGTAATCCAGCAGCTTTTCGTCGCCGCCCTGAGCGAACTCCGCCGCCCGGTCGTCGCGAATCTGGATCTGGACGCTCGTGCCCCCGAGGAACTCGATATCCAGGTACTGGTCGCTATCGGCCTCGATTTCAAAGAGGAACCCGGCGACGATGATAACCGCGGAGATAGGCCAGAAGACCTTGATCTTGGCCATCCAGTCGATCTTCGGGGCCGCCATCAACTTCATCATGGCCAACCGGTTGCTCTGCTGATGACCGACGGCCCGGTAGAGGAAGCGGAAGAACCAGAGGCTGAGCATCAGGACTGCGGCGGTGGCGAACATGACGGCCATCAGCTCGCCGAATCCGGACAGTGAGGACTCGGCCCGCAGGTCGGGCGTACGATTCAACAGATAACCGAGGCCCATGAACACCGCCCCGATGATCGCCAGCAATCCAGTGCCCATCCAAGCCCGCTGCGTCTCTTCCTTGTTGAGGGTATTCGGGACCATGATGTTGAAGTATTGCCGGGTGACGAACAGAGCGGTGAACATGCTGGTGCACAAGCCGATCCCCAGGGTCAGCCCAAATCCCTTGATTTCCTCGCTGCCCAGCGAACCCAGGATCACGGCGGTGAGAATGGTCGTGACGTTACCGTCGAGAATGGCGCTGAAGGCTTTCTCGTATCCGAGCTTGACCGCCATCCGAGCGGACACGCCGCGCGTCAACTCCTCGCGCATGCGCTCGAAGATAAGCACGTTGGCGTCGACGGCCATACCGAGGGTCAGCACGAGGCCGGCGATACCGGGCAGGGTAAACGTGGCCTGCAGGAAGGACATGACGCCGAGCGTGATGACCAGGTTCATCAACAGGGCGATGTTGGCGATGACCCCATTGTAGCTGTAGTAGATGGTCATGAATGCGACGGTCAACAAGAACGAAATGACCACCGCCTGCATGCCCTTGGCGCGATTGGTGGCGCCCAGAGCTGGCCCGACACTCTTCTGCTGAAGTGGGACCTCCTTAAGTCGTGCGGGCAATACGCCGGCGTTGAGCGTATTGATCATCTCATCGACGTCGGCCCTGGAGAAGTTACCGGTGATTTGTCCGCTGGTGGTGATTTCGCTCTGGATGGTGGCCGCGGACATGGCCGCTCCGTCGAGGAAGATGGCCAACGGCTTCTGCAGGTTGTTGCGGGTTAAGAGCCCGAACTTGTCGCCGCCGCGCTTATCCAGCTCGAAGTGGACGGCAGGCCGGCCTTGGCGGTCCATCCCCTGGTAGGCGCCCCTCAACTTCCAGTCGTCCTTGCCGGTGTTCAGCAGGCCCATGTCGTCCGTCGAGTGAGCGAGCACATACGGAGTGCCGAGATACTCACTGACAATGTAGCGCCCGCTGGCGATGTCGTTTTCCTCGGGCTTGTCGATGCGGAACCACCCGAAGTTGTCGCCCGGGCGCGGCCGGGGGCCGTATTTGGCCAACTGGTCGAGGTACTTCTTGATCTCCTCGCGGTAGGCTGCGTTGTTGGCCGCCGTGCGATTGGGATTGCTTGGATCAGGCTGAGCCAGAATGCGAAACTCCAACTTGCCCGCCCCGCGGAGCAGTCGCATCAGGTCGGCCGGATCGTCCAGCGCCCCCTTGGTCTTAGCCCACTCGTCGTAACCGGCGGTCATCTCCTTGATCAGCGGGGCTAGATCGGGCTTCTGCTGCTCAATCGCGGCCAGCCGCTCGGCGCGGACGCTGCCTCGTCGATCAAGCTGAAGGATATCGCTCAGCACTCGGACATCGAGGTTGGTTTTGAGCAGTTCCTCGATGGTTGCCCGGCGAGCGACGAAGACCTCGTCGATCTTGCGGGCCATTTCGCCCTCGACCGGTTGGGAGGCTGTCGCCTGCAAAGAGTGATATTCCTCATCGAGACGGGCCAGTTTCTCGAAGAGCGGCTTGCGTGCGGTAACCGGGCCGGTCATCCCGGCGAAGGCCTCATCCCGCTGTTCGGGAGACAGGGCCAGTGCGCTGCGGATCTGGGACTCGGTGATGCCGGTGGCCACCAGTTGATTTCGGGCCTCCTCGAAACGAACCCGGTGTTGGGCATGGGAGCCCGACGGCCGAGGCATCTGGATCTCGATGCGGTTCCAACCGATGGGCCGCCACACCAGGTTGCGGCCACCGGTAGGGTCCACACGCTGTTTGAGAATGGCCATCACCTTGCTGGCCAGATCCGTCTTCTGGTGCTGTTCCAGCCCGCTGTCGTCCACTTCGAAAAGCAGGCTGTGCCCGCCGCCTAAGTCGATGCCGGGCTTGAGCTTCTGCTCGGGCGGCCACATCTGCCAGACCGAAAGGCCCACCAGGAGAACAATCAAGCCCAGTTTCGACCACAAGTTCTTGTCGGTCATAATGATTCCTCGTGCATGGCGGCCGGGACGGCGACATCAGGTCACACGCTGCCAACAGGCCGCTCGCCTACTCTTGTATTGCCGGGCCGACCGAATACGCCGGCCCAACGTGCCATCACATGGTCAGGTCTACGTGATCCACATTCGCTTGCGGGCAAAGCCGTGTTTCGCGGCCGGGCCCATGAGTTGATGTTGTTCCGCATAGCGTACGGCCGGTTCCTGATGATAAGGAAACCCGACTCGCGTGAGGGCACACCCCAACGCAACGGGCGGCCCTAATGTTCAAGCGGAGGGGCGTGAGCGTACCGGCACACCAGCCAGGCGGCCGCGGCGGTCGAGGGCTGATCGGCGTCGGCGGGCTTCGGCCGAGAGCATCTGGCAGCCAGCGGATCCTCGGCGGCATCCGTCCACGCGGCGGGAACGGGCGGGAGCAGCAGTGACACACCGGATGCGCCGGCCGCCGCCCGCGAGAGGCTGGCGTCCCACACGTCAAACATCTGCGCCGAGATGACGAGTGTGTCTTGGGCCGGTGGCACGGGGTCGCGCTCCGGCTCAGGCGAGGAAGCTGGGCCCGGCAACGGAGCATCGCCCCAATCACTCGGGGCGGGCATGGCGGACTCGCGAGACTGTGTCGGCGCGGCCACGGTGGTCGCGGGCAGTGTCCCCGCCGCCATCACCAGACACACCAGACACAAGAAACGCCACCAGTTCATTGCCCGTCCGCGCCCGCGTTGCAAGCCCTGATCCACACCGCCCCAGCCGGCCAAGAGGCCTGCATAGGGATACTCCGAACCAAAGGCAACCAAGTGCCGCCTTGTCCTCTCACCTATCGTCAGCCGGCCGACCGAACTTCCGGTACACCGCGCCTGAAACAATCTGATATCGGACTGTCGGCCCGAGATCCAGAACTGCCGGAATCGGGGCACCCGTTCGGCCGAGGCACCGGGCCAATACCGTCGCCCGACGCCGCCGGAAGCAAACCACTATACCCGGACATGCCCTTCGCTCCAACTCGGGCAACCTTGCCTGGCAGACTGGCAGAGATAAGGCCTGGCCAACCTCCCAGACAGCTCGGTCGCCCCCCGCCTCGGCACCCGTAATCACCCACGAGGTCGATCCCGACCTTCCTGGATCACCTTCGCCGCGAGGCGAACGAGCAGCCCTTGACGCGCCGCGGCCGCCTTGCGGCCCCACATCGTGGGCGGGGCCCAGCCCGCAGCGTAGCGCCAAGGGGATCTGCACCGGGAGCCCCGAATCCGATCTAAAAATTCTCAATTTCCGCCTTGCAGCGGCCGGGGCCAGGAGGTATATACGCCCATTTAGCCCGTGGACGGTCCACGAGAATCCGGAATGCCGGGATGACTCCGCGAAATGGGCCGAAGGCGTCTGACCACCGGTGGGAACGGACAGTTTGGAGTGTCGGCAGGGTTCGCCAAACGACTCCCGCCCCCCAACCCCCCCCACCCCCGGGGCCACGCCGCACCCTCTCGCGGAATCACATTTCCTATCAGTAAGGCAACTGTCGGCTCGTGTACGCTTGAGCACAGTCCGGCGTTCTCGCATTACCCGCGAAGTGCACGGAGGCGCAAGTGAGTTTGCCTCGACGACCTGATCCCGGCATTTACATGGTCTGCGACCCACGGCCAGGCCGCGCAAAGGCTGCTGTACAGGCCATGGTCTGCGCCTCCGGCGATATGGACGACCGTATGCTTGCCCTCGATGGGCCGGGGTTCGCATTGTTGACTGCCTCGCCGCCGGGAAGCGAGTACTCTCGCGGGCCGGGTGTATATTGCGACCATCACGGAATACTGGCGTGGGCGGGTGAGATGTTTCTGCCATGGGCCTGGTACGACCGGGCAGGTCCGGCATCGGTACGAACGACAGCTGCCATTCTGCGTCGCAATCTTGTCACCCGAGGGCTAGAGGTATTGGCCGAGATAGAAGGCAGCTTCTGCGGCGCGTGGTTTGATAATGAAACCCGCAAGTGGACGATGTTTAACGACCGCTGGGGATTGATACCCCTGTTCTGGTGGTCGCGGAATGATCGTTTGGTAGTAGCTCCGCGTGCGAGGCTTGCGTGGCAGGCAAGCAATACACAGCTCAGCATCGACGAGAATGGCGTTGTCGATTTGCTTCGCTCGCAGAACATGCTCGACGATCATACGTTGATCGCCGACGTACATTGGCTGGAGCCTGCGCACGGCCTGAACTGGAACGGGCGGCGCGTCGATATCCATAGATACTGGAGTTTCGAGCATAAGCCGGTAGAGCCACGATCGTATGATGATGTCGTGCAAGGCTATCTCGATGCCGCCCGCCCAACGCTCGCGCACATGACCGATTGTCAATCGCCGCTATTGCAGGGCCTTAGCGGCGGCTTGGATTCTCGCATGTTCCTGGCCTTGTGCGATGAACGTGGTCGCGCGCCCACTTGTTTCACCTCCGGTCTCGCGTATGGCGAGGATGTGCGATTCGCCAGACAGCTTGCCCATGTGGCCAGGACCTCGCACGACTCGTTGCTGCTCGATGCCCGAGAGTTTCCACGGCAGTTGCGAGAGTCCATCATCAATACCGATGGGCTTCACGGCGCGGGCCATCTAGTCGCAAGCACGCCCATCAACGACTATCTCTCACGGCATGGTGGCGCCGTGCTGCTTGAAGGCTACTTACACGGTGTACTGGGCGGATCGGACCTGCCCGTCGACGAGGACATACCCGCGAATGTGCCGGCACACCAACATGCCTGGGCCTTGGCTTTTCTTCATAGCGGAGGTACTCCGGAACAGATCGGCGGCCTTCTGCACGAGGATATTGCCAGCGCGAGCCTGACTCGTTGGCGGAGCCATGTTGACGATACGTTTGGCAGTTGCCCGATAGATGACCCGCTGTACCGCGCAGAGTACGCCATCATCACCGGGCGTAGCGGTCGCAACGACGTTCTCGTACCGGCCATGGCCCGCCGTCATGTTCTTGCCCGCCACTTGGCGTGCGATATGCGTATGATCGAGTGGTACGCCGCCACCCCGGCAAGGTTGCGGCGGGCACGGCAGCCTTACATCGACGTACTGAGGCGTCACTTCCCGGCATTTGCCAGAGTACCTCGGGCGGATGGTTGCAGCGGGATGCCTCTGTCGGACGAGCGCTGGCGACGTGAGTACGCTTGGCAATGCGAGAAACTTCACACGAGATGGGTTTGGCTGCGGTACGCCGACGTGCGACGATGGGGACGCGATTCGATCGCGGCACGGGCATGGGGATTCGAGACCTGTCGGCAAGCCGGTCTGTTCGAGCCGTTGCTGGCGGCCGACGCACGCGTATTGGAATGGGTGCGTCCACACGCATTGCGAAGCAGTTTTGAGGCCGCCTGTCACCAGCCGAGGCAAGCGGTGCCGCTATTAAGCTTGTTGACTATCGAGATCATGCTGCGTGAACTGGAATCCACGAGAAGAATCGAATCGCTCCCCACTCCCGGGGCCGAACCGCCGACCCTCGCGGCATCACATTCTTATTAGTGAGTCGTGGCTCCACGAAGCCTGGGTTTCTCTGGTGTCACTCCGGGGATCAGCCGGCGCGTCGCGCGTCCCAGTTGTCGCCTCCATTCTGATACATGAACAGGCGTCCACGAAGCTTTCTTCCACTTCACTGGGGAACGGCTTTTCCCAGATACGGAAAGAATCTCACTCGATAGCTCCAGAACCACCTTGCCACGAGGCAACCGCACGAAGGGGACCATTTCGGCCCACAAAGTCAACAAGCAACTCGAACACAGCGTAGACGCAACGAAAAGCATGGGTGCAATAGCCAAGCACGGCCCGGTGGCATAGCCGGGCGAGGTCAAATGGATAATCTCGGTCAAAGCGGGTGGCTGATACTTCGCGGGTGTCGGCGAAATCGGCAGGATCGACTTCGCGGCACGGATGTCGCACGACACGGCGGGGCAAACGGGATCCGAGCACACGAGGGTCGCGGCTAATGCAGGGACTCGCAGCTCTGCTCAAAAGGCTTCAGAAATCCGGCAAGGATCCGGAGGTCGCGGATGCCATCACGGCTCTGCTGGCCAGCCCGGCGGACCTTGATTCGCAGATCGACCTGGTCGGGCAGACTCACCTGGCCCACTGGCTCCCCAACAGAAAACGTGTGCTTTGGGAGTTATTCGATCCGCGCCGGCCGGAATGGACGCATCGTTGCATCGAACGCGTACTGACGAGTTCTTCCGACATGCGAGCATTATCTGCCTTGCTCAACGGCGATTCGCTGGCGGTTCTGCGCCGGGTCACCAAGGATTCGCCGACAAGGGTGACCCGCTGGGACCTCCTCGGTTCGGAAGGGACAGTCGGGCTTGGGTTCGCAAGACGCGAAGCACCGCAGGTATTCCGCGACTGCTTCTACGTCGGCTGGAAACCGGATGATGTATCAGTGGCCGTGCAAAGGCTCGATTACTGCAGCAGGGTTGTGGCGCCGCGACCTGTCCTTGATGGATGCCTCGGCGAACAGGAGTGTCTCTGTGACAACCGGGGATGGGCGGAACTCCCCTATCGATATCACTGGAGCCGACAGGACACACAGTGGGCCTCGCCTCGCTGGGAACCGGCGGGGCTCACGACTCAGATGCTGCTGGCCCTCGGATACCAGCCCTAGGAACAGAGACAGGGTGACAGAAACGGGGTCAGGAAAACGGCTGCCCCAAACGTGCGGGACGAACGGCAACAAGTTGCCTTGGTCCTGCCCGGCTGGTCCGACCCGTTCGGTCCGACTCGTTCGGTCCGACCCGCCTTGATCCTACCCGCTTGGTTCTACCCGATTGGTTCTGCCACCCTACCCGCCGTGAGCCAGTTCTCGCTCGGTCTCGCCGATGGCCTCGTCGATGAGGTCCAAGCCCTTGAGCATGACCTCATCCTCCATGACGATCGGCGGGCTCATGCGTAGGATGTGGCCGGCCGGGATCCACGCCAGGCCCTTGGCAAACGCCCGCTGGTAGACACGCTCGCCGGCCTTGTCGAACGGCTCCTTAGTCGCCCGGTCCTTGACCAGCTCGATGCCGAACAGGCAGCCCTTGCCCCGCACGTCGCCGATGATTGGGTGCTCGTCCTTCATGCGAGCCATGCGTTGCATCGCGATCTTCTCCAGGTGCAAAGCCCGCTCCAGCAGGTTTTCCTCTTCGATGACCTCGATGCTCGCCATGGCGGCGGCGCAGGCCATCGGGTTACCCCCGTAGCTGCTCGACGCGGAGATTTTCTCGAAGGATTCCTTGAACGGCTCGCGCACCGCCACCGCGGTGACCGGGAAACCGTTGCCAAAGCCCTTGCCCAGGGAGACGATGTCCGGCTGCGTGTTCCAGTGCTCCATGCACAGCCACTTGCCCGTGCGGCCCATGCCAGTGAGCACCTCGTCGGCCATGAGCAGGATCTTGTGCCGGTCGCACAGTTGCCGCAGCTTGGGGAAGAAGTCGTCGGGCGGGATGATCGACCCGCCCCAGCCCTGGATGGGTTCGAGGACGAAGCCGGCCACGTCGCCGACGGTCCCCTTATCCAGGTACTCTTCGTAGAACCGCAGGTAGGCGTCGGTGTCGATGCTGCCGTCCGGCTTGCTCCACACGGGGCGGTAGGTGTCCGGCCGGGGAACCATGTGCATGCCCGGGGCCCGCACCCGGCCGTAGACCTGCGAGCGGATGTGGGCCAGCGAGACGGCCCCGTAGGTCTTGCCGTGGAAGTCGTAGAAGCACGAGAGCATCTCGTTGCGGCCGGTCGCCGCCCGCAGCACGCGCATCCCCGCCTCGACCGCCGTCGTGCCCGAGTCGTAAAGCTGGTAGCCGGTCAGGTCGCCGGGCAGGATCTCGGCCATCTTCTCCATCAGCCGCGTTTTGACCTCGGTGGTGAAGTCGTGGCAGTTCATCAGCGTGCCGGCGTAGTGCCGCACCGCCTCGGTGATCTTCGGGTGGCAATGCCCTAGCGTGGTCACGTAGATGCCGGAGGAGAAGTCGATGTAGCGGTTGCCGTCGACGTCGACGAGGGTGCAACCGCGACCCGATTCGAAGACCACGGGGAAGAGCTTGACCTGCCCGCTGAGGCCCTTGAAGTAGCGGGTGCAGCGCTCGTGCAATTCACGTGATCGCGGCCCGGGGGCCGGCACCCGCATGCGGGGGTACTCGCTCAAGTCCACATGGGCCCAGTCAGCCGTTGCCAGGGTTGCCATTCGTTGTCTGTCCTTTTCTGACGCCTCGCTTCGCCGCGTCGGGTTTCTCGCGCGCACTCTCGAACGATCCAGGCCGCAATCCGCGAGAACGCATTCCCCACCATTCCGCCTGCCCATGCCGCAGACCGATCGCCCATAACCGAGGCCGAGTTTACGACCGCCCCAGGCTTTTTGCCATATCCTCGCGCGTCGCGTCGTGGCCCTGCTGGGTCAAGCCGGGCAGGTGCTCGAGCAGTACGTCTGGGATCCCTATGGCACGCCGGCCGTCAAGCACACCAGCGCCACGCCCGCCCCGGTCAACCGCGTCGGCCACCAGGGCCTCTTCTGGCACAGCCTCGACGGCTCCGCCACCTTCAACACCCCCGACCCCGCAGCCACCCCCACCGCCACCGGCCTGTA
>JAAYDF010000349.1 GCA_012729395.1 Phycisphaerae bacterium | reverse complement strand
AGCATCCAGACGGGCAAGAAGTACGGCATGCAGCTCCTCGACGAGCACCTGCTCAAGCTCTATATGGAGAAGGTTATTTCCGCCGAGGAGGCGATGGACAAGGCCCGCAATCCGGGCGAGATGCAGGACAAGATCGAGGCGTTGGAGAAGGGCGGCCCCATGCCCGGCGAGCAGCCCGGCGGTAAAGACAAGGACAAGGAACCGGGCGACGACTTGCCGAACATGCCCAAGTAATTGTGTCGCGGGGAACATGGAGAAGAGAGACCCAGGGTACTGCCCATGGCGCAACCAAACGATAAAAAGCCGAATCACACCGTTTCGCTGGACGCCGCGAAGGTGAAGGATGATCCGGGTGGCAAGAAGGACGTCCCGCGCTCATCGGCGCCGGCCGCCAGCCCGCCCCAGCGCAAGAACCTCGTCCGCGAAAGCGGCGCCGGTCGGCGCATGCCTCCCATCAGCCAGCTTCGCGGGCGACCGCTCGGCCGCATCCTCATCAAGATGGGCCGGCTCACCCGTACCCAGGTGACCGAAGCCCTCGAGCTCCAGAAGAAGAAGCTCGGCCCCATCGGGCAGATCCTCATCGAGCTGGGCTATGTTAACGAAGCCGATGTCCGCCTGGCGTTGGGCGCCCAGGCGGGCATGGAACCCGTCGAGATAGCCAGGATCGATCTGCCCACCGAGATCGTCGCGCTGATTCCCAACCAGATGGCTCGAACCTACCGGGCGATCCCTCTCGACTACGAGGATGCTTCCAAGCTCCTTTCCGTGGCACTGGACAACCCGGCCAACTTCATGGCCACCGACGACCTCAAAACGCTCATGGGCTACCAGATCCGGGCGTACATCACCACCCCGGAGGACATCGATGCCGCCCTCGGACGCTACTACCCGGAAGACGAAGTCGAGTCAATCAGCACGCTGATCACCGAGATTGCCGGGGACGAGGATCTCTCCAAGTTCGAAGGCCGGGGCGAGAGCATCGACCTCGACGAGCTCAAGGAGCTGGCCGAGTCCAACCCGGTCAAGAAACTGCTCAATCTCGTGCTCTTGCAGGCGATCAAGGACAAGGCCAGCGATATCCACTTCGAGCCGTTCGAGAACGAGTTCAAGATGCGTTATCGCATCGACGGCGTGCTCTACGAGATGGTTCCGCCTCCGCGGCACATCGCCGTCGCGGTCGCCAGCCGCATCAAGGTCATGGCCAACCTCAACATCGCCGAACGCCGGTTGCCTCAGGACGGGCGCATCGAGCTCCAGGTCGGCGGCAACCCCATCGACCTGCGCATCAGCGTGCTGCCCACCCTGTTCGGCGAGAGCGTGGTCATGCGTGTTCTCGACCGCGGCAACGTTCAGCTGAGTCTGGATCGCGTCGGCATGCGCGATGAGCAGTTGAACGTCATGCGCCAGCTCATCCACAAGCCCAACGGCATCATCATCAACACCGGGCCGACCGGCTCGGGCAAGACGACGACCCTGTACGCCGCCCTCAACGAGCTCAACGACATCGCGGTCAAGATCCTCACTGCCGAGGACCCGGTGGAATACGACATCGACGGGCTGATCCAGTGCCCGGTCAACCCTGAAGTGGGAATGACCTTTGCGAAGTGTCTACGGAGCTTCCTGCGGCAGGACCCGGACATCATTCTGGTCGGCGAAATCCGCGACCTGGAGACCGCCCAGATCGCCGTTCAGGCTTCCTTGACCGGACACCTGGTCTTCACGACACTCCACACGAACGATGCGCCGTCGT
>JAAYDF010000348.1 GCA_012729395.1 Phycisphaerae bacterium | reverse complement strand
TGCGCCAACGATCCCGGAGTGCAGACGATGGGATGCGCCAACGAGCCCGAAGCGCAAGCGCCGGGATGGTGGAGCGTCAGCGACGTACTCTCGCGTTCTTGGCGTTACCCGCTCGCTCGCGCTCGGGACTCGTCATGAGCCCGATGCAAGATTGGGAAATTGGGAATCGAATACGGAGGATGGAGCATGGTGTGCATGATGCGTCAATGGCGGATGAATCCACTTGTGGCGTTCGTGAGCCTTGCGGTGTGGGCTCCGGTGGGCGCGGCCCCCGTTGTCTGGGGCGCGACTCCGGAGGCGATGGACATTGGCTCGCGGTTGGAGTTGTTCGTTGACCACCACCTAATCGTCGGAATGGAGGGCACACAGCTCAGGCTGCACAACCCGCAATGCAATCAGCTCGTGTTTACCTTCGACCAGCCGTGGGAAGGCCCGCAGAGCGCCTATGTGTCGATCCTCAAGGATGGTGACGAGTTCCGCATGTACTACCGCGGCGGCGGCGACCTGGTCCGCGAGCACACCTGCCTGGCGGTGAGCAAGGACGCGACGCACTGGATGCGGCCGCGTTTCGGGCTGATTGAATTCGAAGGCTCCAAGGCCAACAACATCATCTGGACCGGGCCGGACAAGGCCTACAGCGAGTCGCACAATTTCTCGCCTTTCATTGACACCAACCCTGCCTGCAAGCCTTCCGAACGCTACAAGGCCGTCTCGGTTACCCGCGTGTTCTCCAAGCCCGACGAACGCAAGAACGTGCTGATCGGGTTCACCTCGCCGGACGGCATTCGCTGGAAGAGGGTTCGCGAAAAGCCGCTGATTACCGAAGGCGGTTTCGACTCGCACAACACGATGTTCTGGGACGAGCGGTTGGGCAAGTACGTCTGCTATTCTCGCATGGGTCAGAAGGGCAAGCGGAGCGTCAGCCGTTGTCTGTCGGATGATTTCCTGAATTGGACGAAGCCCGTATTGCTGGACTTCGGCGACACCGAGCCGGAGCATTTTTACACCAACGGTATCGTCCCGTACTTTCGGGCGCCACACCTCTATCTCGGGTTTCCTATGCGGTTTGTGCCTTCTTCGGAGCGCAAGACAGTGGGCTTCGAGCAGCGGGAGACGGACGGTCTGTCGGACGCGGTGTTGATATCGAGTCGCGACGGAATGCGATGGGACCGGACGTTCATGGAAGCGTTCATTCGCCCGGGTCTCGATCCGCTGAACTGGGGCGGGGCGCACAGCAACCAGACGCCGACCTGGGGCATCGTACCCGCTGACGAGCATCGTATTGCCGTCTATTGGCTGGAGCACGAGGACAACTACCCGAATCGTCGGCAGATACCGCGTCTGCGCCGGGGTTTTGTGCGGACCGACGGTTTCGTGTCGGTCAACGCCCCTTACACGGGGGGCGAGATGGTGACGTGCCCGCTGGTCTTCGCTGGCAAGAAGCTTGCTTTGAACATGTCCACCTCGGCGGTGGGCAGCGCGCGGGTGCAGATCGAGGACGCGGCCGGCCGGCCCATTCCCGGATTCTCGATCAACGATTGCCCCGCGTTCTGGGGCGACGAGATCGAACGGGTGGTGGCCTGGAAGGGCGGGCACGATGTGAGCCGACTGGCCGGCCGGCCGGTACGGCTGCGCTTCGTGATGAAGGACGCGGATTTATACGCGATACGTTTTCAGCCGTGAAGGCGAAGAGTAGCCCACAGATCACCCAGATGGACGCAGATGGCGCAGACGACGATGAAGAGGGCCGCAGACGGAATGACCAATGGCAGAGCCCCAATGACCAATGAAGCCCGAATGACGAATGACGGCCGCCCCGCCGGGGTTCGAGTTTTGGTTTGGGGCTTGGGCATTGATTGGTCATTGGACATTGGTCATTTCATCTGCGTCCATCTGTGTGATCTGTGGGCAAGGAAGCGATAGGAAAAGGAGTGCTCGACCGATGAACAATTTCCCTTCCTGTAGGGGCCCGTTGCTGACGGTTCTGTTGTTGTGTTCGCTGACGGCCGAAGTGGCGACGGCCCAGCCGGGACCGGTGGGCGGTGAGTACCGGGCGGATGTCCGGTTTCCCGAGTACATGCCCATGTGGCGGGAAGGCTGGGCATGGTTTGACGATGAGGGCGAGCGGGTGCGGTACGCACACCCGGATATGCTTCTGGGGGGTTATCTGTACGCTTCATTTCGCAACTCGACGAGCCGGCCGCTGTCGGTGAAGGATGTCCTGCTGGAGGGAGTGAGTCTGGCCGAGGGGGTGGCGCCGGAGTCGACGCCCAAGGGCAACCCGGACGACAAGTATCCGTCGAGCCTCAAGTTCTCGAAGCTGCCCGCCGAGCAGCTCGATCGTCTGGTGGCGGCAGGCGAGCCGGTCTGGTGGAAGGTCGAGCCGTTGGAGATCCCGCCCGGCGGGTTCGGGCAGGTCACGGTGCGCTTGCGCCGCGATCCACGAGTTGAGAAGCTGACCGTGCGGATCCCGGGGCTGCCCGACGCCGACGGCCGGGCGGTTGTTGCCACCGCGCAGCGGGCGCCCTGGTTCTTCAGCGTCAACTTCGCCGAGACCTTCGACGAAATTCACGCCTATCTGCGGCACCCCAGCGGCAAAGGCGTCGCCCCGCAGCGGATTCTGCTGGACAATCGCGATGTGACCGCTCGTTGTCGCGTGGCCGCGGACCCGGCGGTGGACACCGTGGCGGTGGTCATTAAGCCGGATCGAGCGCTCAAGAAAGGCACATGGCATCTGCTCCAGGCGGATTACGCGGATGGTATGGCTGCCCGGGTGAGCGTCGGCGCGTGGCAACCGGGGCTGGTCTACGGCATGTGGGGCTACTCGCGGCGCGCCGACGAGGATGAGAACCGGAAGTTCTACCTGGAGGACATGCGGGTCCACCACATCAACACGCTGCTGTACTCGATACCCGGCGAAGTGCGTCAGTTTCTGCGTAGCGAGGAGGGGCAGGAGTACTCGCGGCAAACGGGCATTCGGGCGATGACCAACTGGTCGGGAGACGCGGTGAACGCGCCGTTCATGTTCCTGACCGATGAGCCCGACGCGGGCGACTTCCGCAGCATGATGCTCGATCCGGACAAGCGGATCGGCAGCCTGGCCCAGTATCTGATCGCGCGGGCGAACATGTTTCGGCGTGAGGAGCCCACCACGCCGGTGCTGCTGAATATCGACAACACCTTCAAGCCGGAGAACTGGTATACCTACGCCCAGCTCGCCGACCTGCCCTGTGCGGATCCGTACTATCAGGAGGGCCTGCAGAGCGTATACAAGGTGGACCCAATCAACCTTGGCGCGTATCTCAAGCCGACTTACGTCCTGGGCGTAGGCGAGATCTACCAATCGGCGGGGGCTCCCAAGCCGATGCACTTGATTCTGCATACTTGTCGTTTCGACACGAAGCCTGAGGATTTTCCCTTCCGCGGTCCCACGGTGGAGGAGAAGCGGATCGAGGTCTACTACGCTCTGGCCGCCGGGGCCAAGGCTCTCTCGTACTGGTGGTATACGCCGTACGGCGAATACTACGGCGTGGGCGGCGATACGCCGGACATGAAGGCTTTGTGGAAGGAGATCGGGCTGCTCGGTGCGGAGGTTCGTACCGCCGAGCCGGTCATTCTGTATAGCTCACCGGCCAAGGTGAACGTCCATGGTCCGCGGATGCTGTGGCTGCGCACGTTGGTGTCCGGCACGGATACGTTGGTGGTTATCGTTGCCAACGACAACATCGCCTCGGATCGCCTGGGCACGGTGGTCAAGCCCGTCGAGAAAGCTCGGATCAAGGTGGAGGTGCCCTCCTGGCTGCGGGCGGCGGATGTATTCGAGGTTGACTACAAAGGCACACAGAAGGTGGACTACAAGGCAGCGGACGCGACGGTAACGGTGGAGTTGGGGCAGGTTGACCTTACCCGCATGATTCTGGTGACGAGTGACGCGGGTCTTCGCGGGCGGTTGCAGGAACGATATGAGAAGCACTGTGCCGCTAACGTGGCTGCGCTGTTGGCGAAGTGATCGAGGCAGGCTCTGACGTGTGATCCCTTGCATTCGGAGGTCAACCTGGAATTGAGGTTCGCGATGCACAAGACATGGCGGCAAGGATGGGGCATGGCGGTGCTGGGATGTCTCGGGCTGGCGGGTGGTTGCGTGCCGGGTGCGTCGTCGCCGGAGATGGTCGGCGGGGCCTATCGTGCGGATGTGCAGTTTCGGGAATTCATGCCGCTGTGGCGTGAAGGCTGGCAGTGGCTCGACGACAATGGCGAGAAGGTCCGCTACGCCTACGAGGGCATGCCGCTGGGCGGGTACCTGTTCGTGTACTTCCGCAACCCCGGAGACGAACCGCTGGAGGTGAAGGACGCTCTGCTGAATGGCGTGAGCTTGGCTCGTGGCGTCGCCCCGCAGGGACCGTTGCCCAAGGATCCTCACGGCAAGTATGCGTGTAGCGTAGCCTTTTCGGATCTGCCCAAGGACCAGATCGACAAGTTGCTGGCCGCTGGCGAGCCCGTCTGGTGGAAGGTCGAGCCCACCTTCATTCCGCCGGGCGGCCTGGCCGAGCTGACCGTGCGCCTGCGTCGTGATCCGACGGTCGATCGCCTGCGGGTGACGATTCCTGTTGGACAAGACCGCACCTCGCAGACCGTTCTGCGAACCGGTCGCGAGCAGCCTCGTTTCTTCAGCATCAGCTTCTCGCCCGGACTGGGCTGCGTCCATGCCTACTTGCGGCACCCGAGCGGCAAGGGCCTTTCGCCGCGGCGTATTCTCGTGAACGGCCAAGACCTCAGCAGCCGTTGCACGATCGTCGCCGACGAGGCCATCGACACGGTCGCCGTGGCCATCGATCTCGAACAGCCGTTGGTCGAGAGCACCTACACCATCTTCCAGGCGGATTACGCCGATGGCACGACCGCCTTGGCCGGCCTGGGAGCCTGGCCTACGGATATGGTCTACGGCATGTGGGGCTGCCACACGAAGGGTGAGACGGCCGAGGAGATGGCCCGCGGCTTCCTGACCGACATGGCCCTGCACAACATCAACGTGTTCATGAGCCACTGCCCCGGCCCCGGGTCCGGTTTCGTCCGTTCCGCAGAGGGCCAGAAGATGCTCGAATCGTTGGGCATGAGGCAGATGTTGGAGTGGACCGCCCCCGATCGCAATCCGGTTTTCTATTTCCTGACCGATGAACCCGACGCGAACGATTTCCTTACCACCGGCCTGGATCCTTACAAGCGCATCGGAAGCCTGGGGCAATGGCTGGTCGAGCGGGTCAAACTCTTCCGCCGGCACGATCCGAAGCGTACGCCCATCCTGCTCAATGTCGATAACACCTTCAAGCCGGAGAACTGGTACACGTACGCCCAGCTTGCGGATATCGCCTGTGCCGACCCGTACTACCAGGAAGGAGTGCAGAGCGTCTGGGGTTCCGACCCGACCAACATGGGCGCCTATCTGAAGCCGACCTACGTCTATGCTGTGGGTGAGATCTACCAGTCCGCCTGCGGGCCGCGGCCCATGCACCTCATCTTGCACACCTGCCGGTTCGACTTCGCGCCGCCCGAGTTCGCCTACCGCGCCCCGACGCCCGAGGAGAAACGCATCGAAGTCTACTACGCCCTGGCGGCGGGGACGAAGCAGTTCTCCTATTGGTGGTATACGCCAGATCACCGCTACTACGGCGTCGGTGCGGACGCGCCGGAGACGCGGGCTTTGTGGAAGGAGATCGGTCTGCTGGGCGCGGAAGTGCGGACCGTCGGGTCGCTGGTGACGGAAGGCTGTCCAGCCGGTTTGCCGGTCAAGGCACCCCGGTTGCTGTGGGTGCGCTCGCTGCTGGCGGGCACGGATACCGCCATCATTCTCGTGGTCAATGATAACCATGCTTCCGATCGGCTTGGTACGGTGGTCAAGCCACTCGATAAGGCCCGCGTCACCGTGCAACTGCCCGCTTGGTTGAAAGCCCAGCAGGTTTTCGAGATCACCTCCGCCGGTACGCAAGACATCGCTTGGTCGCGAGACGGCCAACAGGTGACGCTGGACCTGGGTACCGTGCATCTGACCCGGATGATCGTCGTATCTCACGATCAGGGGCTCCGCGATCGTCTTCAGCAGGGGTACGACCAGAAGTTCGCCGAGAACGTTCGCCGCCTGACCGCGGCACCCTGAGCCGGACGCAGCGGGAATCGGTGGACGCAGCATTAACGCCGCGCACTGACCGCGAAGCGGCAAGCCGGTAGGAGGATTTGACTCGCTCCTCCGCTTACGCGCACACGTGCTCGCCTACCTGGTGACTCGCACACTTCGCGAAAAAACCGGGGGTTGTCCCCCCCCGGCTCACTTGCCCGCCCGCTTGCTCGTTGGCTGTCTGGGCGCTGCTGTTTGTCCAGAGCCAAGCGCCAAGGCAGCCGCGCATACAAACCGGACCGCGTCGAGTATCATGCTACCCGTAGGATCGCGTCCATCGGGTTTCCCCGAGCAGGTAGAGGAGGCAGCGTCATGTCCAAGCGGATTCTGATACTCGCGGTGGTCACGAGCATGCTGGCCGTCTCGTCGGTCGTTGCCGCCGAGCCCACGATCGTCTGGCAGATCGGGCAGGTCGATCACAGCTTTCGCGAGTTCGTCAACGCGGGCGACTTGTTCGGCGGATATCCGCGATTCTTCCCGCAAGGGGTGACCTTCGTGGTCGGACAGAGCGACCCGGCCAAGGATTTCACTGCCTCGCATCCGGGGCCGCTCGACCAGTGGGCCGGCGGACGGCAGCATCCCTTGCGGATTCGTTTCGATCTGCCTCCCGTTCCAGACGCCGCCTACGAGCTGAGCGTCGACCTGGTCGATACGCAGGGCCAGCACGCCCCCACCCTGCGCGTCGCGGTCAACGATCAGCAGACCGACGTGCCCTTGCCGACCGGCGCTGGCGACATCACCGCTATACATCCCGACAAGGGCAAAGCTCAATCGCTCAAGTTCTTCATCGGCGGTGCGGACCTCAAGCCGCAGGGCAACGAGATTGAGCTGACGGTCATCCGCGGGTCGTGGCTGCTCTACGACGCGATCACGCTGCGGCAACTGCCCGCCGACGGCGATGCCCGGCCCGAGGTACAGCTTCGCCCGACCCTCTTCCTTGTCGAACGTGACGGGCGGCTTAAGCAAGAGTTTGAACTCACCGCTGACCGACTGCGCAGCCGCGAACCGCTCAAGATCGAGGTGCGTGCGGCGGGGCAGGTTATCGACACCGTCACATTGGAGGGTGCCGTCTTCGGTCGTCTGGCCGGTCGATTGGCGATCCCGGCGACCGACGTTCAACGCGAGCTGACCATCACCGCCGGTGCGGGCGGGCAGTCCGCCGTCGTGACTCTCGTGCAGAAACCCATCCGCAAATGGCACATCTTCTGTGCTCCCAGCACGCATACCGACATCGGCTACACCGCCCACCAGGATCGGGTTATCGAGCTGCACAACCGAAACACCGACCTCGCCCTCGAGCTGACCGATCAGTTTCCGCTCTACAACTGGAATCTCGAATCCTCCTGGGCCGCCCAGATGTGGTTGCGCGACAAGCCTCGGCATCAGCACGATCGCCTCTACGCCGCCTCCAGTCAAAGGCGGATGGGCATCGAAGCCAGCTACCTGAACATGCTCACCGGGCTGTGCTCGGACGAAGAATTGGTGCGGACGCTGTACTACTCAGCCAGACTGCAGCGCGAACACGGCGTGCCCTTCAAGAGTTACACGCTGACCGACGCTCCGTCGCACGTCTGGTCGGTTCCCAGTATCCTCGCTGGTGCGGGCATTCGTTGCATCAGCATCGGCTCCAACCAGACGCGGGCCCCGATCCTCAAACAGAACATCCACCACAAGGCCCCCTTCTGGTGGGAGGGTCCTGACGGCCAGCGCATCCTGACCTGGATCACGGAAAGCTACGCCCAGGCCCGTCTGATCGGGCTGAGCGAGGGACTGCGCGGTATGCAGCAGGCCATCCAACGCACCATGATCTGGTGGGACCAGCGTGAAGATTACCCCTACGACGCGATCCTGCTACACGGTGCGTATTTCGATAACGTCGCCATCGGCCGCGACATCGCCGAGTCCATCACCGAATACAGCGCCCACTACGCTTATCCCAAGGTGATCCTCTGCTCGAACGACGCGTTCTTCAAGCATATCGAGGAGCACTTCGCCGATCGTATCCCAACCGTGCGCGGGTGCGGCGGAAGTTGGTGGGAGGACGGTGCCGCCTCGACCGCCCTGGAGACCGGCATCAATCGGGTCGCGCATCACGATCTCGTCGCGGCGGAGGCCGCCTGGGCCGTCGTCACGGGCAACAGTGAGCAGACGGCTGTACCGCAGGAGGAGTTCAATGCCGCGTGGGACAACGTTCTGCTGTTTGACGAGCACACCTGGGGCGCCCACAACAGCATTGCCAACCCAACCAGCGACTTCGTCCAGCGCCAGTGGGCTACCAAGGCGGCGTTTGCGACGACCGGTGCCGATCAGGCTCGACGACTGCTCGGCGACGGCTTGCTGCGACTGGCGGCCCGGGTACAGGCGCCCGATGATGCCGTGCTGGTCTTCAACCCGTCGGGCCGGCCGCGCGGCGGCATGGTCATCGCTGACTTGCCGTACAACGTGGCCCTTCTGGATGATGCCGGCAAGCCGGTGCCGTTGCAGCCCATCCGCTCCGATGTGCTCGACGATGCGAACTGGGGCAAGCGGGCGATGAAAGCGCCGGCCGACGCCCTGGAAACGATGGCCATGGCATTCAGGGCGGAAGATGTGCCTGCCGTCGGTTATCGCACGTATCGGATGGCTTCGACCACAACAACCCCGGTCGCACCGGCACGCTTCAAGGACGGAGTCCTGGAGAACACGTTCTACCGCATTTGCTTCGATCCGGCCGGAGGGGGCATCGCCAGCATCTTTGATAAGCGGCTGGGCCGCGAACTGGTCGACCAAGCCAGCCCGCACAAACTCGGACAGTTGATCTACGCTGCGGGCGGCAAGTGCGAGGGCCACAACTGGGTCCATTGTCCCGAACCCGGGGCGGTCAGCTTCTCAGCCATGACCAACGGTCGCCTCGAAGCGGGAGCTCAAGGCCCCGTGTATAGCAGTGCACGCATCGCCTGCGGCATGGAGATGTTCCCGCGGATCCAACTGGAGACCATCCTCTATGAGCACGAGCCGAGAGTGGACTTCGTCTTCCGCCTGCACAAGAAGATGACCTACGATAAGGAGGCCGTGTACCTGGCGTTCCCCTTCGCCGGCAGCGAGCCGCGGTTCCGGTACGAGATCGGGGCCGGCAACGTCCGCCCCAACGAGGACCACTGGCCGGGCGGCTGCCGAGACTGGTTTGCCGTGCAACGCTGGGTCACCCTGCATACCCGCGAGGCGGCGGTGGCTTGGTCGGCCGTGGATACGCCGCTGGTAACTCTGTGCGACTTTACCCCCGGCAAGTGGCTGGACGAGCTACCGATCACCAACGGGACAATCTTCGCGTACGTGATGAACAACTACTGGTTCACCAACTACAAGGCCGGTCAGGATGACGATTTCGTCTTCCGTTACAGCCTGACCAGTGCCCAGCAGCTTTCGCCGGAGACGGCGTCAGTATTCGGTGAGGACGTGCAGGCCCCGCTGCGGGCGGTGCGTCTGTTTGCTGGTCGTGAGCGGCAGGATTTGCCCGCCGCCGCAAGTTTCCTGGCCGTCGAACCCGCCGACCGGGTGACGCTGACCGTGGCCAAGCCCGCTGACGACGGCAAGGGCGTGATCGCTCGTCTGCGAGAGACCTCAGGGCAACAGACGGAAGTTGTCTTGACCGTGCGCTTTCCCGGCGCGATTCGGGCCTCGCTCTGTGATCTCGTCGAACGGGTCGTCGAGCCGTTGGTCCTGACCGACGGGCAGGTCAAGGTTCCGGTGCGGGCCAACGGTATGGCTACCATTCGCCTGGAATGGGACCGCCCGCTCACCGCCGCCCGCTGACCGCAAGAACCGAGTCAGCTTGTCGATGGAGGACCGAGTCAACTTGTTGATGGAGACAAAGGTCGTTCTGCTGGCGATTGTCGGATCGGCACGAAGCAGGCTGGGTCGGTCCTCCGCGTCGCGATCGCCGGTCAGTCGATAGCCTTGCCCGGGGACCACCCGAGTTTGCGGAGCATCATCTCGTAGAACTGACGGGCCACGGCCTGCTCGGCTTTGACCACGTCGTCCGCGCCGAGTTGTGTGGCTCGCAGGCCCGAAGAGGAGTACAGCGTACGAGCCACAATGTAGATGTCGGGCTTGAGCCGTCGGGCCAGATCCGTGGCTTTGAGTACCGCCTCTTCATCCGGCACGGTCAACGCCAGGATGGAAGCATCCTCGATACCCGCCGCTCGCAGGGTCTGCTCGTCGGAGATGTTCCCCTCGATTACCAGCCGCCCCAGCCGACGCTGTGCGTCGATCGTGGCCGTGTTCCTCTCCACGATCACGTAGTCAACACCGTGGCGGTCGAAGATGTCCGCCACCCACCGACCGGGCAATCCGAAGCCCGCAATGATCACCTTGCCAAGCTGCCCAAGCTTGTCGCGGGAGGGATCCGCCACGCGGACAAGAACCTGGGTGCCGTCCGCCCAGTTGACCTTCGCGGACAGTCGAATCGTCCCCTGTTCGTACACGCCGATGTACTCGTCTGCCTGCGGCGCGGTCGCATCGAACTCGTCCGGCATACTCAGGTCCCCCATTTCTCATCCTGCCAAACGACTGCCCGGCTGTCAAAGACCGGCCCGTCGGTACAGCAGAGCTGGTAACGCCAACCCTGTGCGTCCGACGCATCGCGAATCCGAACCACGCAGGACTGGCAGGTCCCCATCCCGCACGCCATGGTCCGTTCCAGGCACACCTGGCAAGGGATGCCCAGCAGCTCGCAACTCCGAGCTACCAGCCGCAGCATGGGCTCCGGTCCGCATGTGTAGACCACGGCCTGAGCTGCCTCATCCGCGTGGCTGGCAAGATAGCTTGTGAATACTTCCGGTACCCGCCCACGCCGGCCGAGCGTCCCGTCGTCCGTGCATACCACGGCCGGCACACCCCACTGGGCGAATTCCTCCATGCACAGCGTCGGCTCGGTGGGTGAGAGGGGAACCGCGTCTTGCCTTCCGCGAGGCCTCAGCGGCAGGCTGTCCGCCGACCGCGCTCCGCAAAACGCCACGACCTGTCGGCCCACTGCCGCCGCGACCTCGGCCAGCCAAATCATCGGCGGCAGACCTACGCCACCCCCGACGAGATAAGCCACAGGCCGATCCGCCGGCAGCTCGAACGGCCGACCCAGCGGTCCCAGCACGCTGACCTGCACGCCCGGCCTCAGACCGGCCAGCCATTTCGTGCCAGGCCCGATCACCCGGTAAATGATGTCCAACTCGCAGTCGTTACCTGTGCGACGCAAACCTCCAATGCTGAATGGCCGTCGCGTGAACGCTCCACCAGCCCAGGGCGGCCCCTCGGGATCGGCACAGAGAATCTGAACGAACTGCCCCGGCTGGGCGGATGGAAAGCCGGCCAAGGCCAGAATGAGCCGGTAGTGGTCCCGGCACACCGGATCGTTCGCCCGTACAGCAGCCAGAAACACGCTCCTGGCGCCGCGGTCCGTCGGTGATCGAGCTTCAAGATGCATCGTGGAGAACAGCGTATCAGACCGTGGCCGAGTTGAACACCATCGCGGCGTAACCTACCGCGTCATCCATCTCCCCGTAGCGGTCACGCAGAACCTCAGCGCTGGTGGTGTGAGAGTACAACATGCCTTCCTTGACGCCCAAGTGCCGTGCCGCGGAAAGCGTGGCCGCCACCGCTCCACTGCCGCAAGCGTTGTGATGCCGGGCCGCCTCCTCCACCACTTCGTCCGCCCCCAGACGCAGACACAGGTTGATCATCCTCCGATCGTTCACCTGCTTGGCCCAATCCAGGGCCTCGGGGCCGATGCCTTGCGGCGTGAAGCCGTAACGCGGCCCATAGTGCGTCAAATCCGTCGAGCCCAGGAAAACCACCTTGCGACCGAGAGCCAAGGCTTGCTCAGCCACCACCCGCCCGATCTGAGAAGCTGGGCCGCTGGGCATCACCAGCACCGGCAATAAGTACGCATGGGGATGAACCGCGTGCAGAAACGGCACCTCGACCTCGATCGAGTGCTCGTGGAGGTGGGCGGAGTCGTCGTCCGTGACCAGCGGCGAGGCGTTCAGTACCGCCTCCGCGAGCTCCTCGTCGATTGGCACATTGCCGATCGGCGTCTCCCACAGCCCGGAACGCCAGATGGCCGCCCGGGCTCGCATCGCTCGGTGAGCGGCTCCAAAGATCACGAATGTCTCGACCGCCACCTTGCCCGTGGCCGCCGCCACCTGGGCCGCCACCGCTCCGCTGCACATCCAGCCCGCGTGCGGCATGATGCCCGCCACCAGCGAAGCGGCTTCGAAGCCCGCAGCCGCGGCGCTGGCCAAGTAACCATTGACTTGGTCCCGACACTCGACCGTGTCGGCCGGATAGAACTGACCCGCTACCACCGGAGAGCGTCCCGCCATACGACCCTCCTTCCGTCCCCCGCGTTCTCCCGTCTCTGCCCTCCAACCTTGAGCCTTCAGCCTTGTCCCCCCTACACCACCCCGACAAATGGCCGAATACGTTCCACCAACTCCCCGATCGTGTACTTGCGACGGCAGTCCACCGGCAGGAATACGCCGTGGTTATGGTCACTGGCCAGGATGATGAGCCGATTGTGCAGCACCTCGTAGCCGAATTCCTGCGGCTGATGGCCCAACAGGAAGAACTCCACATGGTACGCCTTCGCCAGCCGGTCCAGCAGTTCGGGCGTGTGCCTGCGACCCCAGACAAGCTGATAGACCGAACCGCCCTCGGATAGATCCAGTTGATCCGCGGGTGCCCGGACACAATCGGGATCCCAGTCATCCAGGACGTGTGCGTCGGGCAATGAATGGGCAAACAGCACGCCGTTGGGTGTGCGGGCGATCAAGGGGAACGAGGCGATGAAGGCATTGATGGCTTCGAGGGCGGAGTCGATCTGGCTTGTGCCCAGCACCTCCGCCACCCCGCGCTCGAAGTCCTCCGTCACCGCCCGGCCGCCCTTGGTGATCTGATGATTCTGGATCTGGGCCAGCTCGTGGTTGCTTTGCAGAAAGTGTATCTGCTCGGGGAAGAAGGTCTTCCAGCGGGCGGCATCCAGCAGCAGTTCCACAGAGCGGTCCGCCTCGCCAAGACGCTCAGGTTCCTCGTGGATTAGCTCATGCAGCATTACATGTCGGATCGGAGTGGTTTCCAGCCGACAGTACCGGACGAGCTTCTCGAAATTGTGACGATGGCCGTGCATATCCCCCGTCATGACGACTTGGCCGTAGTCGCCGAAACACAGCATTGAACCTTCTCGAACCGGATCTTCCAGGTTGAGGTCTGTTGCCTGCCGCAAGGTGTCGATAGCTGAAACGATAAGGGTCATGGAATCCTGCTTATCTCAGAGAGGCCCGCGAATCGATGCTCAGGAGCATCTTCCAATGGTACTATAGCAGCCGACGCCGCCAAAGACCGCAAAGACACGGGATGACATGTCCCCGCCTTGACGGGCGGGGCGGCGGCCACTACGAGGCGGCCTTGTCATATGAGAACATCCCGGTTGACCATCCGTTCTGATCGATCAGGGAACGCCGGTCCCTCGCCGATATGGTAGCGGAGTCCAGGAACATCGTCGCGCATGAACGGACTCCAGGGAAGCCGAGCCTAAGCCTGAACCGCCCGGCTTTCGGCTTGAGGAGTCCCGCACAGCGCCAGTCCATTTTTCTCGAGAACGTGTTGGACCACATCCAATCGGCGGATGACTTCTTGCATGTCCGCCGGTCGATCCTTCGGATTGCATCGACAGCAATCCATGACCAGCTTGCTCAACGCAACCGGAACCTCCGGGTTGATCTCCTCGGGCGGCTGGGCCTCACGCGGGCCGACCAAGTCGATACCCCCATGCCGCTTTTTGCTCGGCATCACCGTGGGGTAGGCCCGGCCGGTCAGCGCCCAATACAACGTCGCTCCGAGGTTGAAAACATCCGTCCGCTGGGTCAGGGGCACGCCTTTTTCCACCTGCTCCGGGGCGATGTAGTCCGGTGTGCCCTGGATCCGCCCCTTGACGTGTCCGACCGGGCAACTCTGCCCGAAGTCGATCACTTTCACTTCGCCGTTGTGGGCGAGCATGATGTTGTTGGGCTTGATGTCCGAGTGCACGTAGTTGAACTGGTGGAGGGCATCGAGCCCCTCGGCTACCTGGCGGAAAATCCGCAGTAGCTCAGCGATCGGCTGCGCGCCCGATTCTTCAAGCGTGCGGCCTTCAACCAGCTCCATCACGATGTGCAGCTCCCGGGTCTGGAGCAAACGCCGAATTCGGCGAAGCTCGTGGCTGCGACGCAGCACAGGGTGGCTTACCCGGGAGGACACCGAGTAATCCGTCAGAGCCTGCTTGATGTACCGGTCGTCCTCTTGGGATCTCCGCACGACCCGCTTGAGCGCATGCTGCTCCCCGCTGCGCTGGTTGACCACCAGCCAGATCGTCGAGCGGGCGCCAGTACCCAGCCGCTCATAGATCGTGTATCCAGGGACCGCGAAGCTCACCTAACAACTCCCGAACTTGGCTGCGAAACAAGCCTTTCCTGGGGAGAGACCGCCGAGGGGAGAGATATATTCCCACACCGTGCTATTGTAAGACAGCCCCAATTGCGCCGTCAACTGAAACGCGAACATCCTGTACGCTTGCCTCTGCATCGGCCAGTTCCGCCGATTGCCTAAGCACCTTACATCCGCCCGCCCTATGGGAATGACGCTCGCCAGACCCACTCATTGCACAGAAACGCGGCATGGACTGGATATCGGGCGGCGGTTTTCCGTCACGGCGAGCGGACGCTCAAGCAAGACGCAATGAACGCGGTGGCTGGGCAAATTCAGGAGCGGGGCGGCAAGGGGTGGATCAGGCCCTCGGCCCAGACGATCCGTTGCCCGGGGATGGCGTATTCCTCCTGGAGCGTCCGGACCAGCTTACGGGCGATCGACTCCTGGACTGCGGTGATCTGGCCGTGCCCCTCGGGGATGACCACGCCGATACGCA
The DNA here is from genome assembly GCA_012729395.1 of Phycisphaerae bacterium. Lineage (GTDB taxonomy): Bacteria > Planctomycetota > Phycisphaerae > UBA1845 > PWPN01 > JAAYDF01. The sequence goes on along the minus strand of JAAYDF010000348.1, from coordinate 14,052 downwards.
GTGTGCTCTCGGTATCCGTCGTGTGGCGCGTCAGGCCGGCGCTGGTTTCAAACCAGTTGCCGCTGCGGTCAACCAGAAAATGTACCTTGGCGGTGCGGCAGTCCTGAACTTCGGGGCAGGTGTCCACTCGGATGTTCGCCCAGCGAGCGGCGCTGGGATTCCTTGCCATCAGGGCTACGCCGGCCGGAGCACCCTCCGATCGGTCCGGACGCATCCACTCCAGCGCGAGTGCGCCGGCAGTCATCGAAGCGACCAAGCATGTGAGCGTACGCCGCATGCGCCGTTGCTGTTCGGTCGCTGCAGCTGAGCCCGCGTTGAGAACCCCAGACGGTTTGCTTTTCATGGTTCTGGCCGGATGGAGTATTGAGATCAGTCAGGGTCATCGACGATGCGCCTGACACGCCGCGACCCGTCCGAAAACTACAGATCTTTCTACTACAGCTATCGGACAAACGCAATCGTTTGATGGGTGTTTTTCGCCATTTTCTAAGATTTGTGCGCCTATATCTTCGCTGTCGGGCAACGTTCGACTTGATGTGCGATGATTTATCGGTCGTGCGCGCTATCCGCAGGCCAAGATGTGCTGGACTGAGCTTCGGGTTGTGTGCTCGGCGAGGGACGGCGCGTTCGCGACAGCCACGTTGCCAACGCTGCCGGGTTGTGCTCGGGCAAGCTCCGAACCGCTCGTCGTTCGATGGCCATCCGGTTGCCTGTCCAACCGAGTCGTTCGAGCAGGCCCAGCAACTGCCTCTCATCTGACTGGGGGCACTGTGGATCGATGAGTAGTCCCAGCCGGGCGGATGGGTCCTCCTCAGGCGCTCGCCCCAGCCGGCCGGCCAACGCTCCCAGGGGCATTCGCTCGCCGCCGACCGTCAGTCGCCCGGTGGCGTCCAGCGAGATGCGCAGCGGGCCCGGCCGAAAGATGAGCGTGCAAGCCGTGCCGACAGGGGGAATCGCTTCGGTCCGGGGGGCCAGCCACAGCTCCTCGTTGCGGTCGGAGTGGTGCTCCGGCAGGGCGATCATCGAGGTGCTGAAGTCCACGACCGCGACGACCGTACCCTCAACGTCCGCGGCGATCGAGCCGTCGCCCCAGGGCACTGAGCCGGCAAAAACCCAAGGCAACCGACCGAGCGGTTCGTGCCCGTCGGCCGGTCTCGCCCAATCCTCCAGGGGAATGGTCTGCGGGCCCTGGGGCGTGGAGTAGCGAACGTCGATCTCCACCGCGTCGCCTGTCGCGGGGCCGGATCGTTCCGTCTGGGGGTCGTACCACGCGGGTCGGCCCGGCGTCAGCCCGATCAGGCCCAAGGCCATGTACAGGTGGGTCGGGCGGGCCTCGATCCGCACAATGCTCTCGTGCTCGCGGATGCGCGGCGAGCAAGCAAGCAGCTCCAAGTAGCCTTCACGCAGGATGACCGTGGCTTGGACCTCGACCTGCCGGCGAGCCCAGTCGAGTCGAATGCCGGGCTGGAAATCGACGATCGTCGGCTGACTCGCGGTGGGACTGGTGGTCGTCGGGCGGGTGTCGGTCTGGCTGGCAGGCGACTCCGGCTCGGTGGCCGAGACCTGGTTCACGCCGATCATCGCCGCCAGGAGCAGCGGCAGGAATGCAAACCATTCAAGGGGGCAGGGAAATCGGCCATGATGTGCAGGGTATCCCATGCCTTTCAATCATGGCGCGTATGCCCCTGCTCCGCAAGCTTGCGCGTGGCACTGCGCTGTGAGCAGTGGGGGGAGCGTGTGCGTTTTCTACTCCCTCCCGCTCGCTCGCGCTCGGGGCTCGTATCCCGCTCGCTCGCGCTCGGGGCTCGTATCCTGCTCGCTTGCGCTCGGGGCTCGTATCCTGCTCGCTCGCGCTCGGGGCTCGTATCCTGCTCGCTCGCGCTCGGGGCTCGTATCCCACTCGCTCGCGCTCGGGGCTCGTTGGCGTGTGTGGGGCCGATCATGGGCGGCGGGCGAGTTGCTTGCGGGCGGCTTCAACGGTGTTGCGCAGGAGCATGGTCACAGTCACCGGGCCGACACCGCCGGGGACCGGCGTGATCGCGGCGGCCACCTGTGATACGGAATCGAAATCCACGTCACCGACCGTCTTGACGGTTTCGCAGCCAGCGGCGTCCGTTGTTTTGACCCGATTGATGCCTACGTCGATGACCAACGCTCCCGGCTTGACGTCGTCGGCGGTGATGAGTCCCGGTCGCCCGGCTGCCACGACGAGCAGGTCCGCTGAGCGGGTGTGCCTGCCCAGGTCGGGCGTGAACTCGTTACATGCGGTGACGGTGGCGTCACCCTGGACGAGGAAAACGCCGATGGGTCGGCCGACGATCGCCCCTTGTCCGACCACCACTGCGTGGATGCCTCGCAGGGCGATCTTCGTCTCCTTGAGCAGTTCAACCACGGCCAAGGCGGTGCACGGGGCGATGATCGGCTGCCCGTAGAACACCAGCCCGATATTGGCCGGGTTGACCCCTTCAACATCCTTGTAGGGGTCGATCCGGTATTGCATCGCGGCCGTGTCGATCCACGATGGCAGCGGCAGGTTGAGCATGATCCCGGTGACCGACGGGTCGCGGTTCAGCTCATCCACATGTCGGGCAAGGCAATCAGCGGTGCACTCGACCGGCAGACTGATGAGCTGATAGTCGATGCCGACGGCCTCGCACTGGCGGGCCTGAGAGCGGGCGTAGACCAGGGTGGCCGGCGGCTCACCAATGATCAGGGCAGTCAGCTTGAGGCGTCGCCCTTGGTCGGCAAACGCTTCGACCTGGGTACGCACTTCGCCGCGGATGCGGTCGGCCACCTGTCTGCCATCGATGATGCTAGCCGCCATGTGGTGTCCTCTTGGGTGATTGTTTCCTGGTCGCGCCTCTCCGCGGCTGCCGGTGTACGCGACGCCATCACTGCCCAACGGCCTTTGCACAGGGGCGAGCGTTCAGGGCAGCAATGCGGTACGCGGGTCGGCTCATCCGCTTGGGCCGCGATTATACGCCACCCTGGCAACCCGCGCCGAGAACGCACACGCTTTCCGCACTGCTCACGGAGCAGTGCCACACGAGAGCACGCACGCGAACCAACGAGTCCCAAGCGCGAGCGAGCGCGATACGAGTCCCGAGCACAAGCGAGCGTGATACGAGCCCCGAGCGCGAGCGAGCGGGAGAAGTCGCGCCAACGAGCCCCGAGCGCGAGCGAGCGGGAGGGAGTAGAAAACGCACACGCTACCACACAGCCGTGCCACACGTCGGGGCTGCCACAACCCATCGCTGCCATCTCACAGCAACTCTGTCGGGAGGATGTCGTCCGGCACCGAATCGGCGGTGCCGATTGCCGATCTTTGTGTTCTGGGCGCGTTCGCTGACGGGGTTTTCCGTCGTCGCGGTCGAGGTCCTCTGCTGGAGCTGTCCTTGAATTTGGGCTTGGCCTTGACCGCCTGGGCGGGGATTTCCGGAGCGGTGGGGCGGGGCCCGGCGGCCGGCTCGCCGAACTGGGCGGCCACGTCCGCGAGCCAGTGCCTGACCGCGTCTTCCGCGGCCTCGTACCACAGGAACCGTCCTTGCCGGGTGGCGGTGACCAGTCCGGCGGCCAGCAGAGACCGCAGGTGAAACGACAGCGTATTGGGTGCCAGTCCGACCAGCCGAGCCAAATCACCCGCCCGGATTGCTCGGCGGCACAGGGCGGCCAGGATCCGCCGCCGATGACCGTCCGCCAACGCTTTGTAGCACGCATCGCTCATGTAATTCAACAGTTCTACAACTATCGAATTATATGCCCAATCTTGGATTGGGTCAAGTCCCGTGGGCCATGCCCCCTGCGCGATTTGCACCGCGAGCCGGCCATCTCAGCTCCGTGGGGAGAAGGGATGCCGGCTCGCGGTGCGGATGGGCTGGTTCGCTGGTGGTCAGCGAGCTTGGCGGTTCGCGGTCAGCTTGGCGGCAGAGCGGCGGCGAGGGCCGAGGTTTCGGCCTTGGCCGTGCGGGTGCGGGCCTTCCGGCCGGCGGGGAGTTCTTCCTTGTCGCCGGCCTGGCTGGCGCGGGCCACGGCGATGACGCCGGTGCGGGACAACTGCTTGATCCCGTAGGGGCGGCACAGCTCGACGAAGGCCTCGATCTTGTCCTCGGGTCCGGTGAGCTGGATGGTCACTGAACGCGGGGCGATGTCCACCACGCTGCCGCGGAAGATCTCGGTCACCTGCCGCAGCTCGACGCGTTTTTCCGGCGGGCAGTGGACCTGGATGAGCAGCAGGTCGCGTTCGACGGTCACCTGCTCGCTGAGATCCCGCACCTTGACGATGGTGACGATTTTGCCGAGTTGCTTGCGGATCTGCTCCATGGTCAAGTCGTCGCCGGTCGAGGCGATGACCATGCGTGAGAGGGCGGGATCCTCGGTTCGGCCGACGACCAGGGAGTCGATATTGAAGCCGCGGGCGGCGAACATACCCGCGATGTGGGCGAGCACGCCCGGTTGATTCTGCACCAAAACGGTAATGATATGTTTTCTCATGTTCAGTTATCCTTATTGGCCTGCTCAGAGCCGCGGCTACCGGCCGGCGTGGTGCCGGGGCAGCAGGCGGATTGGGCGGGCGTGTCCGGGGCCGGCGCTGGAGGCAGGCCCGGTAGATTGTTCTGCGAAGTTTCCATTTCACCGCGTACGAAGGAAGAATCCGGCATGACTTTGACTGGGTGAACCCGATCGAAGCGTACCGTAGGCGGGCTGAGGATCCCGCCGGACATCACCACTTTGACCGCTTCCTCGACGGTCCAGTCCGTGGCTGACACCTCCTCCAAAGGGACGATCTGCATGTAGCCGGTGGTCGGGTTGGGTGTGGTGGAGATGAAGATGGTAGCCATCTCCCGCCCGGTGTCGGCATCCTTCATGACCGAGGTCAGGAAGCCGATGCACTTCATCCCGGGTCGGGGGAACTCGACCAAGACCACCTGTTTGAAGCTCATCGACTGGTTGCCGCCGAGGGTCATGACGATCTGCTTGGTGGACCGGTAGATGGTCTTGACCAGAGGCAGTTTCTCGAAGATTCGCTCGACGAGCAAAATGAGTCGTCGTCCGAAGACGCTCGCCCCCAACAGCCCGAGGAGGTAGAGGATGAAGAGCGTCAGCAGGATAGCCAGGGCGGGGACTCCCCATTCGAGATAACCGCGTACGGTCTCGGGGAGGATATCGCCCTTGGCCTGGATGACCAGGTTGGCGCCCCACTTGGCGATGGGCTCCGTGGCCGACTTCATGGTGTCGAACACGAACTTGAGCACCACCCAGGTCACCCAGATGGGGATGACGGTCAAGAGGCCGGCCACGATGCGCGTGCGGAGCAGTGCCCGAACGGCGGGCCAAAGAGGCCGGTTCGGGCGGCGTCCGGCGGGCGCCGCGGCGGTTTGGTCATCAAGCTGTGGATCGGACATGGGTTGGTCCCCGGCTGTCAGGCCATACCCCCCATTTCCATCTCGTGGAGGCTCTTGCCCACGGCGACCATGGGGTAGACATTTTCCTCTGCGGCCACGTGGAAGTCCACCACGACGGGCCCCGGCTGGCTGAGCATGCGGCGGATGGCGTCGGGGACTTCCTTGGGATCCTTGACGTCGATGCCTGTGCATCCGAAGGCCTCGGCCACGCGGGCGAAGCTGGGGTTGGTCATGGTGGTGGCCATGTAGCGGCGTTGGTAGAACAGCTCCTGCCATTGCCGGACCATGCCCTGGAAGTGGTTGTTGAGGATGACCACTTTGACTGGGATGTTGTATTGGGCCACGGTGGCGAGTTCGTTGCAGGTCATCAGGAAGCTGCCGTCGCCGTCAATGTCGATGACTGTTTTGTCAGGTCTTCCCATGGCGGCACCGACGGCGGCGGGGAAGCCGTATCCCATGGTGCCGAGCCCGCCGGAGGTAATCATCTGGCGGGGATGCCGCCAGCGGTAGAACTGAGCGGCCCACATCTGGTGCTGGCCCACGCCGGTGGTGATGATCGCCTGACCTTCGGTGATGCGGCTGATCTGCTCGATCACGTACTGGGGCAGGATGGTCCCTTCACGCTGGTTGAAGGTGAATGGGTACTGTTTCTTCCAGCCGTTGATTTGCTGGAACCATGCGGTCCGGTCGCGATGCTCGATGTGGGGGAGCATCTCGATGAGCACGGCCTTGGCGTCGCCGACGACGGGGACATCGACGTCGACGTTTTTGCTGATGCTCGAGGGGTCGACGTCGATGTGGATGATCCGGGCGTGCGGGGCGAAGGTTTGGAGGTTTCCGGTCACGCGGTCGTCGAAGCGGGCGCCGACGGCGATGAGCAGGTCGCTGGCTTGGACGGCGTAGTTGGCGTAGGCGCTGCCGTGCATGCCGAGCATATGTAGGGCCAGGTCGGCGTCGCCCACCTCATCCAAGGCCCCCATGCCCAAGAGCGTGGTCGTGACGGGGATGTTCCCCTTGCGGGCCAGCGTGCGCAGCTCGGCTGAGGCGTCCGCGGAGATGACTCCGCCGCCGACGTAGAGCACGGGGCGTTCGGCGGCGTTGATCGCGTCGGCGGCGAGGCGGATCTGCCGCGGGTTGCCCTTGATCCGCGGGCGATAGCCGGGCAGGTTCATCTCGGTGGCGCTGCCCAATTCAGCCTGTTGGACCTGGACGTCTTTGGGGAGATCGACGAGCACCGGTCCCGGTCGCCCGGTTCGAGCGATGTAGTAAGCCTCGCGGAGGACGCGAGGCAGGTCCTTGACGTCCTTGACCAGCACGTTGTGCTTGGTGACCGGACGGGTGACGCCGACGACGTCGGCCTCCTGAAACGCGTCGTTACCGATGGCGGCGGTCGCCACCTGGCCGGTGATCGCGACCATGGGGATGGAATCCATGTAAGCGGTTCCCAGGGCGGTGGTCAGGTTGGTGGCCCCGGGGCCGCTGGTCACGATGGTGGTGCCGACCTTGCCGGTCGCCCGGCTGTAGCCGTCGGCCATGTGCCCCGCCCCCTGTTCGTGGCGGGTGAGGATGAACTTCAACGGCGTTCCGTAGAGGGCGTCGAAGGTCGGGAGGATCGCCCCTCCGGGGTAGCCGAACACGACCTCGACTCCCTGCTCGATCAGCACGTCTTGGAGCAGCGCGGCCCCGGACTTCTTGACGGGCGTGACCGGTGGGGGGGGTGACGAGTCGGTTGGGGATGGGCGCGCGGGCGCACTTGTCTGCGGCTTGGCGGCCATGGTTTTCTCCTTTCCAATAGGTTTGCCATGGTAATCCCGCCGCGGGACCGCACTCCACGGCGGTCGAGCCGGACCGGCTTTCGGCCGGCCCCGCCACGCCCACGCACCGTGCGCAAGCGAGCGGGAGACTCGATGAGCATATTCTGATGTCGGGCCGGGCGCATATCTATCGGCCCAGCGAAGCCCGTAGTATGGCATTGTAGCACGGTAAATGCAAGCGGCGGGTTGGGCTGGGCAACGACGAGGGGTGCATCCACCGAACCGGCGGTGCCCGTTTCCAGGACCAAGGCAACCTGTTGCTGTTTGTGCCATACCCCTGAACACGTCGTCCATCAACAAGTTGACTCGGTCCGCATCAACAAGATGACTTGATCCTCCGCGCTGATTGGGGTGGGCTTGCCGTGGCTCGGTCGGCCTCGGCGACCTTGGAACGATGCGTTGGCGGGGGTTATTATCGGCGTACGCCCATGCGCGGCAGGGCGGATAAGCATCTGTGAACAATGGTTCGCGAATGGCCCCGGTGGTCCGTCCGCGGTCGGTCGGCTGGACAGGCGTTCGGCGACTTGCGGGACAGGGAGACAGGTTATGCGCAGATGGCGACTCGTCGAATGGATGGTCGTTGCGGCGGCGGTGGCGGTCGGTCGCCCGGCGTGGGGAGAGGGGACCGGGAGCAAGTTCTTGCCGGGACCGCTGATGGCGCGGGCACGGCGCAACATTGCCGAGCACGCCTGGGCGGCCGAAGCTCGCGATCGGCTGGTCAAAGCCGCCGAGCCCTGGCTGGCGTTTTCCGACGATGAGCTGTGGAACCTGATGTTCGGCAACACCATCAAGCGGTCATGGATGGTGTGGTCGAACGGTCATTGCCCCGCCTGCGGGAAGAGCGTGCCCATGTACAACTGGGAGATGGCGGCGCTCGCTCGGCCGTGGAAGGTGCGCTGCCCGCATTGCCGGGAGCTATTCCCCAAGAACGATTTTCAAGCCTTCTACCGCTCGGGCCTGGACGAGAAGGGCGTTTTCGATCCCCAAAGGGCGGACCGCAAGCTGTTGTTCAATGCCGAGCATCCCGACCCGGCCGACCCGCGGCACACGTTCGGCGTGGACGACGGCGAGGGCTGTGTGGACGGCGAGAAGCGCTGGCGGTTCATCGGGGCTTACCTGATTTACGGGCAGTGGAAGCAGGCGATCGTGGCGGGGATTCGCAACCTGGCGGCCGCGTATGTGGTCACGGGCGAGCCGGTCTACGCGCACAAAGCCGGCGTATTGCTGGACCGCGTGGCCGACCTCTATCCCACCTTCGACTTCGGAAAGGAAGGGGTGATGTACGAGGGGCCGCCGAGTCGCGGTTACGTCTCTACCTGGCACGACGCCTGCGAGGAGGTTCGCGAGTTGGCCCTGGCTTATGACCGCGTAGCCGACGGATTGCGCGATAACGAGGAGCTTGTGAAGTTCCTCAGCGGCAAGGCGCGGACCCTCGGCTTGGAGAACCCCAAGGCCTCGCTGGCCGACATTCGCCGTAACATCGAGGAACGTATCTTCCGCGATACGCTGGTCAATCTGGCGAAAATCCAGTCGAACCGACCGCGTACGGAGGTGGCGGAGGTGATCATGCGGACGGTGCTCGATTGGCCCGGCAACCGCGACGAGGTGTACGCCCTGATCGACACGATCATCAAGGCGAGTACGGCGGTGGATGGGCTGACGGGCGAGAAGGGGCTGGCCGGGTATACGACCATCGGGCCGCGAGCCCTGGCCGAGCTGCTCGGACGGTACACGCGGATGGACGATGACTTCTTGCCTGAGATGCTTCGCCGCCATCCGGTGTTGCATCAGACTTGGCGTTTTCACGTGGATACCATCTGCCTGGATCGCTACTACCCGCAGATTGGCGATACGGGCAGCTTCGCCAAGCAGATGACGCGGTACTTGGGGGTGGATCTTGGCCGTGCGGTGTCGCTCGATCCGTCGGGATTCAGCTTTCTGTGGCGGCTGTACGAACTGACGGGTGATGCGGCGTTCGTGCAGATGCTGTATCGGTCGAACAACGAGGCGGTAGATGGTCTGCCTTATGATCTCTTCGTCGAGAGCCCGGAGTCTTTTCAGCATGCGGTGGCAGCGGGGATCGAGCGAGAAGGGACTTCGCCGCGGCTGGGCAGCGTGCATAAAGAGCAGTGGCGGCTGGCCATTCTGCGTTCCGGGGCCGGCAAGGGAGAGCGGGCCGTCTGGCTGGACTACGATTCGCACGGACCGCACAGCCATCGCGACGGCCTGAATCTCGGGTTGTTCGCCAAGGGCCTGGATCTGATGCCGGACTTCGGTTATCCACCGGTGCAGTTCGGTGGATGGGAGGCGCCGCGGGCGGTGTGGTACACCATGACCGCCGCCCACAATACGGTGGTTGTGGATGGCAAGAACCAGCAGGCACGCGCTGGGGCGTGTACGCTTTGGGCTGACGGAGCACAGGTGCGGGTCATTCGGGCGGCGGCGCCGCAGATGTACGACATCCCACAGTACGAGCGCACCGTGGTGAGCGTCGACGTGTCCGACGAGGACGCGTATCTGCTCGACGTGTTCCGCGTGGTTGGCGGTACCGATCACGCCAAGTTCATGCACAGCCATTTCGCGGAACTGAGTACGCCCGGGCTGAAGCTCACGCCGGCCGAGGAAGACGGGCACGACACGCAGATGCGAGGGTTTCAGACGGATGCCGCGCCGCCGGCGGTCTGGCATGCGGATTTCCGGGTCGTCGATCGCTATGGCTACGTGCCGGAGGGTGCCGAGGTCCATGTGCGTTATACCGACCTGAGCGGTGAGGCGGAGGCGGCGGTAGGGGAGAAGTGGGTCGTGGTTGGGCTCTACGATTCGAGCGAGGAGATGTGGATCCCGCAGGTGCGGGTGCGCAGGCGGACGGAGACGGGGCCGCTGGCGTCGACGTTCGTGGGGCTGATCGAGCCGTACGAGCGCGAGCCGATCATCGGGCAGATGAAGCGTCTACCGCTGACGAATGCGGCGGGGGAGGCATATCCCGAGAACCACGCGGCAGTCGAAGTGCACTTGGTGGATGGTCGGAAGGATTTGCTGGTGGCGGTAGACGTAGAGAATCCGCTGGCTCGCGGCCCGGCCCGGCCGGCCGGGGGCGTGGTACGGCAAGCGGATTGGGGGGTGGAGACGGATGGCGAGTTGTGCTTTGTCCGGCGTGATACGGCCGGCGCCGTGCAGCGAATCGCTCTGGCTCGCGGCAGTGCGCTCACTGTGGGCAATGTCACCTTGCGGATGACGGAGCCAGCAGATTGTGTCGAGCTGCGGATCGAGGGTAACGCGGCGATCGTGGAGTCCGGCAACGCGTCAAACGTCCGCGAACTGCTGGTCGACGACACGCCGATCATGGTGCGGCAGGGAAAGTAAGCAACGCAGCAACAGAGCCGGGGGCGACAACCCCCGGTTTGCCCGCCAACTGTGTCAGGCCACGACTCTGAGGCGCCGCGCGCTGCTCAGACATCCCCTGAGACCACGAACAAGTTCGCTCGGTCCTCATCGTGCCCCACCGAGACGCTGGTGCCATGCCTTGCCACCTGGTGCCAGACTTGGCTATCCGCCGAGCCACCCGTCCACGTGGCCGCGTTTCATTCGCCGCGGGTCTGGCCGTAGATGAATCCGTCGTAGGTGCGGCCCTGGCCCTCGTAGTCGCAGTGGAAGAACGAGTGTCCGCCGCAGTAAGGGGGCAGTGCGACCGGCGGATCGCGGAGTGCGGCTTCAAGGTAAAGCAGGGCCAACGGCGTCGCATCGTCGAACTTGGCAAACAGATGGTTGGCGCCGGGTAGGAAGAAACCCTTGTGGAATTGCCGGGCTACCAGGTTGTCGGCGATGCGCCGGGCCAGGGCCAGGCAGGCCGGGTCCGGTATGACCGCGTGGAGATCGAGCAGGGCAAAGATCAGATGGGCGTCGGCAGCGGCGGTTTCGAGGTTGAGCCCGGGTGGAGCGCTCGGCCTCTCGCCGAGGTCGCCCAGGTCAAGCCCCAGGCCGATCTGCCGGGCCATCTCCCACATGCCTGCATCGCCGGTCAGCTTGTAGGCCAGCGCATACGCCCAGAAGTTGAACGGTCCCGGTGCACGTTTGGCGAGATTGCCGGGCGAGATGTAGCCGGGCTCTCGGCAATCGTCCGAGCTGAGCCGCGTGCCGTCGATGAGCGTGACCCAGAAGCGGCCGTCCTGCGGGTCGTAGGCGTGCTTCGCATAGGCGGCAAGATCCTCGACCGCCCAAGTCTTGAACGAGTCGCCGGCGGGCCCGAGCCGTTCAGCCAGCTTGAGGAAACATACCGCCCCCGGCCCATAGCGCGTGCCGTAGAGACTGGTGATGCTCGCCTCGGTGAAGCGGTCGCCGAACTGGGCCTCAAACTGCCGGCGAATGCGGTGGCTATGGAAGATGTTGTAGTTGTCGGCCCCGAGTCGGGTGTTCGGGTCGCGGACCTCGGCGTAGCGGCCGGCGAGACGCTTGGCCCAGGTGAGCGGTCGCGGGTCGTCGTCGAGTTGACTCAGCAGGCCCGCCGCCCAGACGAGATCGCTGCCGGTATGAAGGAAGCTCAGACTCTTGCTGACGAAGGGCACCGGCCCGCCGGTGTAAATGTGGTCCCACAGTGGCCCGCGATCCACGCCGTAGAGGCCGTGGCGGTTCATGTCCAGGATATCCCAGCGCTGCACATGGCTGGCCCAGATGCCCTCGATCAGGCGGCGTGTGGTCTGTGCGTCCACCTGCCACATCAGCTCGTAGTAGGGGAAATGGCACTTGAGCTCGTGCACCAGCCCGGTGTCCCAGTGGGCGGGTATCGGTTTGTTGACGCTCCAGTCCTTATTGCTCTCGCCGACCGGCCGATCCGTGACCAGTTCCCAGGCCGCGTGTCCGCCCCAGAAGAGCAGGCCGTCCGTGTACCGCAAGTGAGCGAACCCGTAGCGGATCGCCTCGACGGCCGCCTCGCGGTAGCGCGGCTCGCCGGTCAATGTGGTCAGGCCGTCCAGTACCCGGAAGAGCTGCTGCTGGCTGGCCAGGTTGCACAGCACCCAGCGGCGGGGCATGTTCCAGACCTCGGCATGCTCGGCGGGTAGCAGCCAGGCGACCGGCTCGTGCGTATCGACATTGAGCCCGTCGACGAATAGGGGCGTGTGCCTGGGGCCATAGGTGTCCCGCCCCAGACCAAGCACGTTGTCCGCAAAGGTGCGAACGGCGGCGATGCGGTCGGCGGAAGGCTCGATCGCCGATGCCGCTGCGGGCAGCCCGAGGAGGGTTAAAACGGCGAGATGGCGTGCAAGGGGCATCCGGTTAGCCTACCATCGCGGTTCGGTTGGGTCCACGTCGCATGCTCTGGCGCGACGGCTTGGGGAACCGCGGATCCTGGGCTATAAACGTGGGCGTCGGCGATGATCCGCTGGCATGCTTGTTCATTGGGGAGTCCGCATGGTGTCGCCCACAGACCAGTTCAAGTCGCCGCATGACGCGTTGGCCGCTTTGCTTGCCCGGATCGAGCCGGTGGGCGTGGAGCAGGTTGACAGCTATGCCGCCGCGGGTCGAGTTTTGGCTGAGCCGCTGGTCGCGGATCGTGACAGCCCGGCACACGATGTGTCGGCGATGGATGGCTATGCCCTTCGGCTGGCGGATTTGCCCGCGGATGCGAGCTGGCGACTGGAGGTAGCCGGCGAGATCGCTGCCGGGCAGCCACCGAGACCCCTGCCGGTGGGACGGGCCATGCGCGTATTCACCGGTGCGTGTATCCCCACCGGGGCCGACGTCGTGGTTCGCCGCGAGGATGTGGATGAGGACGGCGGATCCATCGCCGTTTCTCTGATGCCCGGAGCCATCCGATCGGGCGACTACATCCGGCGGCGGGGCGAAAACGCGCGCGAGGGACAGAGCATTTTGCCGCCCGGTATCGTCGTCACTCCTCCGGCGGCAGGGGCTCTGGTGGCCTTCGGCGCACATCGGCCTATGGTTTATCGACGCGTCCGCGTCGGTGTGCTGATTACCGGCGACGAGGTCCTGGGGCCGGGTGCGGTGCCTGAGCCGTGGCAGATCCGGGATGCCAACGGGCCGGCGCTGCTGTGCCTGCTGGCGACGTTGCCGTGGGTGGAGGTCGCCGTGTGCGACCATTCGCCCGACGACCTCGAGGCGCTGACCTTGCGTCTGAGGGAGTTGCTCGCTTGCTGCGATGCGGTGCTGGTCAGCGGGGGGGTGTCCATGGGGGACCGGGACCACGTGCCCGCCGCCGCAGTTGCCGCCGGTGCAGACTGTGTGTTCCACAAGCTTCCAACGCGTCCCGGTCGGCCGCTGCTCGCCGCCGTCGGGCCGGCCGGCCAGCCGATCCTTGGGCTGCCCGGCAACCCTGTCTCTGTGCTGGTCACCGCTCACCGATTCGCGCTGCCTGCCCTGCGACGACGAGCCGGCTGGATTACCCCCGAGCCGCCGTGCTCACTGGTGCACCTGATCGCCCCGGATGGCCGGACGCTGCACCTTTGGTGGTACCGTCCCGTGCGGCTGACCGGCCCCGGGATCGCGGAGCTGGTACCCCACATCAGCTCGGGCGACTTGGCCGGCCCCGCCTCAAGCGACGGCTTCATCGAGATCCCCCCCACCGACCCCGGCCGGGGAGCCTACCCCTTCCGTCCGTGGTAAAAAGGTCGGGCCAAAAAGGTGTTAGGAACCTTTTCTGTGGGGAGGCGGGAAGCTTCGGCTTCCTCCCTCCCCGCAGAAAAGGTTCCTGACGCGAATGGTACTGCCGTGCGGCGAGGGGTCATGACGCGCGGAGTTTAACCGCTCGCGCAGGCCGCACTGCTGGTGTTGAGCCTCGCGTTCGCGTATGATTTCGGCTTAGGCCGGAATCGCCTTGTGTT
>JAAYDF010000034.1 GCA_012729395.1 Phycisphaerae bacterium | reverse complement strand
GCACACCGGGGGCATCGCAGACCAAGGCGGAGCTGCCCCATTGCGAGAGGCTGGTGCAGTGCACGTAGTTTCCGGTGACGTTCACGGCCTCGATGGTCGATCCGGGCAGTCGGAGCCCGGCGGTCGGCCCGACCAGGATGTTCTCGCTGATCAAGGTTTGCGAGCAACCGATGCGAAGGACTGCGTCCGCGCGGTTGGCGGTGATGACGTTGGGGCCCAAGCTGGCGCCCATGACGCTGAGCGAACAATTGCCGGCGGTGCGAACGAAGGAGCAGCGTGCGATGTGGACGGTCGAGGAGGCGGAGTGGGCCTGGATATCGAGGGGGCCGCTATCCTCGAAGACGCAGTCAGACAACCAGAAGTCGTCTTGATCGCCGCCGAGGTAGGCATGAAAAGCCGGTTTGGCAAGCCCGTGGCCGCCCCCGCCTCCCAGATTACGGAAGATGACGTGGCGAGCGAAGACCGAGGCTGAGGTAGACCGGCCGGCGACAATCGCGCCGCGTAGTTTGCCTGATGCGGTCTCAATGATGATCGGCTGCTTGGGCGTGCCCGCCAAAACGAGGCGTGCGGTGCGACCGACACGGGAGTAGAGCATCACCGGGCTGTTGAGCAGGATGAGCGGATCCGTGCCGAGCGTCGCGGGCTTATCGAAGATGATCCGCGTGCCGGGCATGACTCGCACGGTCGCGCCGCTGATGGTCACGTCGGCGGTGATTCGGACGACGCCCTCCCATACGGTATCCTCGTGAATGTCGCCACGCAGAGCGGCCTGGGTCTTCCCAGCAGGGAGCAGCGACGCCAGCATCAAGGCCACGGTAGAAACGTGCCGAATCACCACATGGGCTCCGTCCGTGGTTTGGGTCATGCGTTTCCTGGGATCACCACTGGCCAGGAGCGACACCCGCCGCAGGAGCAAGCCACATGGAACCCGCTGTCCAGACGCACGCCCGCGTCACGCTCGCAAGCGAAGCTGGTCCTGCTCCAGGAAGCGGATGAACGCCGCCCGGAAGCCCTGGATGTCGTCTTCCGCAAGTGTCCTGGCGTCGTGCCCGATCGTCGCCCGGAAGGTCAGGCTGCGTTGTCCGGCGGGGACCGAACCGCCCTCGTAACTATCGACGAACGCGAGCCGGCGCAGAAGATCGTGATCGAACCGGGCCAGCGAGCGAGAAAGATCCTCATATCGGCGAGCGGCGTCGGTCAGAACGGAGAAATCCAGGTCGATCTGCGGGTAAACGGGCACGGGCACGAGCTTGCGGTGGGCGATGGGGCGATCGACCACTGCCGAGAGATCGATCTCCGCCAAGGCGATAGACCATGCGGCCAAGTGCTCGTCGATGCCTCGCTTGACGGCGGCTGGCAACACGGTGAGGCGGCCGATGGACCGACCGTCGGAAGTCACGGCTGCGGTTTTGGCCGGGTGTTCCCAAGGAGCCTGCGGGCTCGCGGCGGCAAAGAGCAGCGTCGCACAAAGCGTTTGCCGGGCCCAGGTTTCCAGGTCCGTCTTGAGACGCCGCAGCAGCTCATCTTCATGGGTCGGCTTGCGTCCGGGCATGACCAGGGCCAACCCGAGATGCCGATGCTCGCGATCCGCGTCGCCCTGGCCGTCGGCGAAGAACGCGCTGCCGACCTCCAGCAGCTCAAAGCGGTCGAAGTGGTGGCGGTTGAGATCCACTGCCGCGAGCAGGCCCGGGACGAGCGTCGTCCGCAACCGTTCGGCCCCAGCGGCCACAGGGTTACGCAGGGTGACGGTCGGGCCGGGCTCGTGCTTGAGTTGCCGCAGCCAGTCGGTCTCGAACCAGATGGGACGATGGATCTCGGCGTAGCTCAGGCCGCCGCAAAGCAGAGTGAGCGTTCGCCGTTCGAGCTGGGCGATGGCGGCCGGCTCAGCGTAACGCACCGTCACTTCCGGCAGGACCGGCTCGATCGAGCCGTAGCTGATGAAGCGGGCGACCTCTTCGATGACATCGGCCTCGATGGTGATGTCCTTGGTGGCCCGGAAGGTCGGTACGGTGACGCTCAAGCGATCGCCCACGGAACGCACCGCAAAGCCCAGCGGCGTGAGGATGTCGCGAATCTGGTCGGCGGTCACCGGGCGGCCGACATACCGGCCCGCGAAATCAGGGCTGACCTCGACGACCGTCGGGGCGGGTGGGCACGGGAATGCGTCGGAAACGCGGCTGGTCAGCTTGAGCTCCGGCAGCGAGGCGCGGGCCAGCTTGACGAACCGCTGGATGGCGAGCACCGTTTGATGTGGATCGAGCGATTTCTCAAAGCGGGCGCTGGCGTCGGTGCGATGACCGAGCGTAGTGGCACATCGACGGATGGTGGCCGGCTCGAAGTTTGCACTTTCCAGCAACAGCGAGTCGGTCTGGGCGGTGACCTCGGTATCGGCTCCGCCCATGATGCCGGCCAAGGCGACCGATCGGCGGTTGCACTGGATCATGAGCGCCCCTTCGGGCATGGTCCGGGCGACACCGTCAAGCGTGGTGAACTTCTCGCCCGGGCCGGCGGTGGCGACTTCGATGCGGTCGATGTCGCGGCCGTCGAAGGCGTGCATCGGCTGGCTGAGCTCGCACATGATGTAGTTGGTCAGATCCACGAGCACGTCGATCGGGCGCAGGCCCACGTGGGCGAGCCGGACCTGCATCCACAACGGGGCGGGCTGCGATCGCACGCCGGCGAAGCGGAGGGCACTGTACCGCGGGCACTTGGCGGGGTCGTCGATGACGATGGGGATAGTCGGCAGGCTGGGGTCATCCAGCTCGGCGGGTGCCGTGACGGGGTACTCGGTGAGCGGGCGACCGTAGATCGCGGCCAGTTCCCGAGCGATGCCGTAATGCCCCCACAGGTCCGGTCGGTTGGTGATCGACTTGTTGTCGATCTCGATGATCCAGTCGTTGAACATCGCCATGTCGATCGGCGTGCCCGGCGGGGTGTCCGGCGGAAGCCAGAGGGCCCGCTGCCCGACGGTGGGCAGGCTCAGGGCGTCGCCGGGCACGACCATGCCCGCACTGGTCCGGCCGGCGGTCTGACGCTCGCCCACCTGCCCGACGCCCGGCAGGGTCGCGCCCGGCGGAGCGAAGATCACCCGGTCGCCAGCCTTGAGGCCCTCGGCCGCAGTGACACTGTCCAGTTCACGTCCGCCGACGTTGATACGCAGTGCAGACAATCCTGCCTCACCGGCGATCGGCTGGACGCGCAGCACCTGGGCCGCCACCAGACCGGTCGCGTCGCAGGTGATCCGCTCGACGCCCTCGACCTCGGCGGTGGTCACGGTAAACCGCTCGGCCATCGTCCGCGGATCGAGGTCGGCGGGAAGATCAATGAAGTCACGAATCCAGTTGAGAGAAATAAGCACTTTGGAGACTCGTCTGTGAACAACCAGTACATGGCCACTGAACCGTCGACTACGCTGTCGCTCAGTGCCGACGCCCTTCTTCGATAAGCTGCTTGATGGTCAGGTCGGGGCCCAGCGTAATGCCCTTGCGCCACTCACGGAGTTCCTCCAGACTCATGGGAAACTTGCGCTGGTCTGGCTCCTGGCTCATAGGACTCAAACGTGCTATCGGCTTGCCCTGCTCGGTAATGATAATCTCCTCGCCGCCAGCCGCTCTACGAAGCAACTCAGTGAACTTCCCACCTGCGTCCTCTATGGTAACAGTGATCATGCGACACCTTGAACAAGCGAGACTCCGACACGTTCGGCCGCTCGTCGAAGTGCCTCGTCCCGAGTCGCCAATGGCAGCCCACTCCGTTCCGCCAACTCCAAGTAGGTAGCGTCGTACACTGTCAGCCCGTGAGTTCGGGCCAACAGCAGAATGCGATCCATGACAACAGCAACATCGGCTTCATCCTGGACGATCGGAAGCGATCTCAGGAGCCGCATGAAAACCGCCGACTTATCCTGCGACAATCCTCGGCGTCTCTCACCCATCAGCGCCGCGTTGGCGGCCTCAAGATAGAAGAGCCGGGGAACGAAGGCATCGGCTTCTTTGAGTCGTTGGAGTGCACCCATGGCGCACTCGTCGAATTCCTCCTCAAAGTGCCAGGCCATGGCCACGGAGCAATCGACGATGAAGCGACTCACTATGGACGCCCCTCTTCGATGAGCTGCTTGATGGTCAGATCAGGCCCCAAGCGGTTGCCTTGTCGATGTTCGTGCAACTGCTCGATGATTCGCTCGACCTGGGCCGCGCGCTGCGGGGAGGGGGGCGTTTCGACCGAAGCAACGGGCACCAAGCGTGCCAACTCTCGCCCGTTGCGGGTGATGGTAATCTGCTCACCCTCCTCGACCCGATCGAGAAGTGCATCGAAATCATTCTTGGCCCGATCGGCGGCGATAATCGTCATAGTTGCACCACTTACAGTGTAAGTAACGCCGGGCGGCGGTGTCAATTCTTCTCGATGATGGCCGGGCCGTGGCGTTGCTCGGGGCGGATGATGGCCCGCAGATCGCCGCTGTTGAGTCCGCGGATGTCCTGCACGCCGTACTTCATCATCGCCAGTCGCGTCAGGCCCAGCCCGAAAGCGAAGCCGGTGTATGCGTGCGGGTCGATGCCACCGGCCCGCAGCACGTTGGGATGGACCATGCCACAGGGCAAAATCTCGACCCAGCCGCTGCGTTTGCAGGTTGGGCAACCGGTGCCGCCGCAGATTTCGCAGCTCATGTCCAGCTCGAAGCCCGGCTCGACAAAGGGGAAGAAGCCCGGGCGCAGGCGGATCTTGACCTCGCGGCGAAAGACCTCGCTGAGGATCAGCTTCATCACCGCGATGAGGTTGGCGATGGAGATACCGCGATCGATCATCAGGCCCTCGAGCTGATGGAAGGTGTGGGCGTGCGAGGCGTCCTCGGTCTCGTAGCGGAAAACGCGTCCGGGGGCGATGACCCGCAGCGGCGGGCCGAGCCGTTCCATGGCTCGCACCTGGCATGGAGAAGTATGGGTCCGCAACAGCCACCCGTTGGTCAGCCAGAAGGTATCCTGCATATCACGGGCCGGGTGCATGGCCGGGATGTTGAGGGCCTCGAAGTTGTAGTAGTCGGTCTCCATCTCGGGGCCGCTGACGACCACGAAACCAAGGCGGGCCAGGATATCCTCGATCTCCCACTGGACGGCGGTGACGGGGTGCACGCTGCCGCGAGGGACCACCGGACCGGGCAGGGTCGGGTCGTAGGCTTGGGCACCGGCGACCGCCTGTTGATCGCCCGCGTGTTCGAGCTTGGCGCGGGCGGCGGCGAAACGCTCGGTGATGGCCTGCTTGGCAAGGTTGATCTCCTTGCCGGCCGGCCCGCGCTGCTCCTTGGGCAGTTGGCCGATACTTGCCAAGAGTTTACCCAGCGTGCCCTGCTTGCCGAGCAGCCGGCTTTCCGCCTGCCGCAGAGCGTCCACGCTGGTGGCCGCCGCGATCAGGGCATCCGCTTCGTCGTGCGCGAGTTTCAGTTCGTCGGTCATGCTTTGCGTCATCTCGTCCGCTCACCTGAACATGCAGGTCGCCACCCGGTTCGAGCGTGATGGACCACGTTTCGCCAGGGGAACCGCCCTGGGATTCGGCCATACGAAAGAGCACCGCCGTCCGCGGCTTGTGCCGTGCTCGTCGTCCGGGTCAATGAAGGCAGCATCATAACGCCGCCGGTCCCCGAGAGGCAACTGCACGCGTGGGCACGGGAGCACAGCGGGGGCGCGCAGCGTTTATCGAGCGAGGATGAAGCCGGGGATCTGCCGCCATCGCTCGGCGGACATGATATCGCCGGAGATCACCAGCCGGACCGCTTCCCATCGGCGGTGAGCGTCGGGATCACCCCAGCATGTTTCCCGCCGCATGCGTTTGCCGTCGGCGATGAGGGTCGGATCCATCGCCTTGAGACGCCGCTCCCAATCGGGCAGAAGGTTGACGGCCCCGCGGGACTCGAGGTAGGCCGGAGGGATGGCTCGGGACATATGCCCCACGCGTCCGTGGGCACCGGCGGGCAAACGGGCGACATAGGCATCGGTGAGGCCGTAAGGATCCACCACGTGCACGAGCGAGCCGGCGTGGGTGGAGAAAACACCCAGCGCACTGTGCACTACCGTGATGGGGCCGTACTGCCGAGTGTAACGCCTGCACGCGTCGCCCATCGCCGCCCAGGCCCGCGTATTGGAGTTTCCGTGGACGGGTTGCTCGGCAAAGCGAGTGTCGTTCCATGCCTTTCGATACCAGGCATACTCGTCGGCGGCGTCGCAAGTCGGGCTGAATCCGGGGGTACGCCGCTCGATATCAGTGAGCGACGAGACGGCGGAGACGAGCAACGTCGCGACGGCAAGAAAGGCGGAGGACACCTTGCGTTGGCCGCCGCACCAAGCCGCGAGGGCATAGGCCGACATGCTCAGGGTCGCCGCGAACAACACCACCGCCGCTCGCGCCGGGGCATGGTGACCAGTGAGCACCAGCAGGTAAACCGTCGACACGAGCAGCAGACCGAGGAATGCATCCGCCGCCCGTCCAAACGGAAGTGTCTGCCGCAATCGCCGCCGCCCCCCCCATACGCCGACCACCACTAAGGTCGCCAGCGCCGCCAACATCAGTGGTTCGAGTACGAACATATCCTGCAAGCACCGCAGCCCCCAGCGGAAAGCGGGCATGCCATCCACCCGCCCTGCCGTCCAGATACAGCCGGCCATGAGCACCAGGCCCATAGCGAGCAACCCCCAGCGTTCGAGCATCTTGCGTTTGAGCCGCGGTGCCAGCATGTGTACGCCAAGGACTGCGGTCGCCGTCATCACCGCGAGGAGGAATCGGCCGCGCATGAAATCACCGCCGATCGAAATGACGTAGCCCAATTGGGCAAGCACACCCAGCACAAGGCACAGCCGTGTGGGCGCCGCCGCATGCCCTCGGATGGCGCCGCGGATATTGGTCACCAGGGCAACGGCCAATACCGCGGCCGCCCAGAACGCATGGAAGGATTCGTACCCGGCGTAATCGCGAAGGTAAGCGACGCCTTTGGCACAAGCGATCGTGAGCGGCAACGATGACTTGGCGTAGGCGGTGTTGGGCAACGGTGTGCCATAGTAGATCATGGCAAAGGTGTGCCAGGCGACAACGGGCACACACGCGATCGCACAGTCGGCCAGCGCCCGCCACTGCCGCCGATGGACGGTTCGGATCAGTACCCAGACCGCGAGCGGCGCGACCAGAAAGACATGGTCCGGACGATTGAGGACCAGCAAGCCGGAGACCAGCCACACGCCGGCCGCCTCGGGCAAGGGGCGCCACGCGAGGCCGCACAGGAGCACGACCAGCATGCTGCTCAACGAGGTTTCGAGCCCGGAGGTCTGGTACTCAACAAAGGTGGGCGAACTGAACAGGAGCCCCACGACCAGACAGACGAGCCAGATAGGACGCGGGTAACCTCGAAACTGCCAATGGAGCAGAAGCACAATGGCCGCCGTGCTGGCCAGGCCGCAGATCACCGCTGCCGCGTAGACACCGGTCAGCGAGCCGACCGCGAGCAGCAGCAGGAACCAGAGGGGATGCGTGAAGCCCTGCACGCGCTCCCCGATGTTGAAGACCGGGCCGTAGCCCGCCAGGCAGTGCGTGACGTGGCGGAAGGAGATGAAGGCATCATCACAGACCCAGGCCCGCCACCAGACGAAGCCGACCGTCCCGATCAGCAACAGCCCGATAGGCAGCCGGTGGTGCCAAGCGGTCCTTCCAAAGAGTGAGACCTCAGCGTCGGGCACGTGCGCGCTCCCCCGCTTCTGGTCATTGCGAGTCATCTCTGCCAACGCCGTCGCAGGTCAGCTCCGCCCACAAACCAAGGAGTGCCGAACCGCCGATAGACGCCGATAAACGCCGATGAAAGACCGGCCCAAGCCGGAGTCGGTTCTGATTGCACAGTCGCCCCTTACGCACCTCTCGGCGGTCTCCGGAACCGTGACGCAGCCCCTTGAAGGAAACCGTACCTTCCCAGATCCTCGCTCGGCCCGGCATTCATGCCGGGTCCAACACGGCCCACTGATGGCCCCCAGCCCGCTTCAGCGGGGTTCTCGATGCAGGGGTTGACCCAATGCCGTACCACCTCATTCCGACTGCGATATCGCCTCATTCGCTATGGCTCAAGCCGCCCATCGAGAACCCCGGTAAACCGGGGTCGGGCATTCGTTTGCCGTATCCGCTTTACCCGGCGTGAACGCCGGGCCTAGCGTGGATCTTGCCGAGCACGCCTCCCTCCGCGCAACGCGGCATACACGCTGGGGCTCGGCCGCGCTCGGCCTTAGTTCACCAGTCGTCTACTGCACCTCTTGGGGCGTTCTCGCGGGCTACTGTGCAGCCACTCCCGAATCCCGCTTAGCAGCGCAGGTCGCGGCGTGCCGCCAGTCGAGCGCGGTCACTGCGACGAATACCCCGGCGGGTTACTGGGTCGCCCCATCGCCTGACACGCCCAGGTTGTAAGACACGGTCTTGGGCTCAAGCCCTGCCTTGGCCAGCACGGCGTAGACGATGAAACCGACGATGAAGGAGTAGACGGCCGCCGGATGCCAACCGGGCAGAATCTCGTGGCCTTCGCCGCCAAGCATCTTGGTGACCAGATCGTTGTTGCTGATGCCGACGAGGAAACCCACCACCCAGGCGGCGTAACCGGCGATATTGACGCCTTCGCGCGGGCCGACCCACTTCTTACCGGAAAGGAGGTAATCCGCCACGATCGCCCCGCAGATCGGCCCGAAGGAAGCACCAATCAGACCGAAGAATGGGCCCAGGTTACCTGCTGCTCCGGTGGCTGCCAGAAGAATGCCGATGGTTGCACCGCCCAATGTGAGCGGCACGCGTCCCATGGACGGAATCATGGTCGAGAGGCTGTTGCCGATGATGCTCGAGCAGAAACAGGCCGGAGCCATGGACCCAATGGCCAGGAGCAACAGCATGATTCGAGCGAGGCCGGGGCTCACTATGCTCAGCGAGCCGGCCACGGAGAAATCCTGCGAGGGGCTCGCCCCTTGTGCACCGGCAACGATGATCAGCGCCATTCCGCCGGCCATGATGATCGACAGGGTGATGCCGGTCAGGCCGCCCATGCTGACGTCGTTTTCGCTCCGGGCGGCGGTACCAAAGTCCGCACCCGCGGCACCGGCGGTCGCGAAGAAGCCGATGACCATCTGGGCCACCAGACAGGCAGCCGCCAGCGGGGCAACGGTGCTCGTGGTAGCCTCCGGCAGTTTGAACTGACCGACATGGGGGATCGCGCAAACGGCGGCGATGGCCAGCATGGCCGTCGCGACCCACGGCAGGTAGGAGGAAACCTTGGCCACGTACTTGATGCCGAACGCGCCGAACGAGGCGAAGATGTAACCCCAGGCGATAGCCACCAGGACGAACAGGGCGCTGAACTCGCCGCTGCCCGGACCATAGACCGTACTGACTTTCTGACCGAACGCCTGCAACACCAAGTCCGTGGCGAAGTAGGTGCCGACGCTATACCAGCCGATCTGGAGAATACCCATGAAGATACCGGGGAAGAGCAGGCCGCCCGTGGTTCCGAACGTTGAGCTACCGACGACGTAGAGAGGGTAACCGGTCTTCATACCGAGAATCGCGAAGACCTTGTAGAACAAGAAGTGGCTGAGCACCGCGGCCACGACCAAGCCGCCGAGCGCCACGTCTAGACCGCCGAGTTCGAGGGACTTGCCCAGCGCGTTGTAGAACGCGATCCACATGAAGATGCCGAAGTACGAGGGTGCGATGTTGGCGTACCACGGGCCGCGGTTGGCGGCGGGGTTGGGCTGAGCGGACGCGAGATAACTGGGTAGAGTGCCATTGGCCATCGTGGGTTCCTCCGAACTGAACTTCTAGTGCCTCAGACGGTGCCAGAATATACGGTACGAGCAGTCGGGGTCGGCCTTCCCGCCCGATCGCGCCGCGCACGGATCGGCAGGCTGGACGGCCGTCCCATTCGGATCGCCTATCATACCCCGCCCCCGCCGCTTTGCCAGGGGTCAGGGCTGCCCTATTTCAAACAGGACGTCGCGGATCTCGCCCGCGGGCATGGTCTCGAGGGGCAAAGCGACGAGCCTGCCGATGAAGCCGTGCAGCTTTCGGGCCACTTCCTCGGCAACGATGAGTCGGTCGGCCTTGGTTCCCGGGTATAGAACGGGATCCGGCAAACTCCAGTGGGCCAAGACGGGCTGCCCTACCCAATCGGGCACCAGGACGCAGGCCACGGTATCGCAGAGCGTGATGACCACGTCGTGCGAGAGAGACGCAACCTCCTCGATCGCCTTGGAGCGCAAGTCGCTTGCCGAGATGCCCAAGGGCTGCAGAGCCAGGGCCACAAGCGGGTGAACGAAGCCGGCCGGGCTCAGACCCGCGCTGTGGGCGATGAAGCGGTCGCCGCCAACGTGCCTCAGGATCGCCTCGGCCATCG
>JAAYDF010000347.1 GCA_012729395.1 Phycisphaerae bacterium | reverse complement strand
TCACAGCTTCCTCTAGGCTCCAGCCGGTCAACGCCTCCGCCGCTGGGTTCATGATGGTGATTCGCCCACGGGCGTCGGTGGCAATGACCGCGTCACCCACGCTCATCAGCGTCAGACGAAATCGCTCCTCGCTCTCCCGTAGCGACTCTTCCGCCCGCTTGCGGGCGGTCACGTCCCAGACCGTCGAAATCATCAGCTTGCTGTCGGGAATCGGAATGTTCTGGGTGGCGATGTATCTGGTCTCCGCTCCCTCTCGCGGCAATGGCACGTCATCCCATCGCATCCGCTCTGCGATCCCGCTGGCACAGTCTTTCGTGACCCGCTGCCGCCACTTCGCCCGGAGAACGGGATCCGTGTGAACGGTATCCCAGAACGCGTCCTCATGGCATAGAGCCTCCCTCGTTGTTTGGTAGATCTTCGGAAAGTTGTCGTTCATGTACTCAAATGTCACGTCCGGATCAACCGAATTGACCGCGATTCCGATCGGCAGATTATCCATCACCGTCCGGATAAAGAGCTCTCTCTGGCGCAGCGATTCCTCGGCTTGTTTCCACTCGGTGATGTCGGTGAGCATGGCGAACGAGCCGTCATATCGCCCTTGTGCATCTTGCTTGGCTGTGGCGGAGACCTGCGTCCATATCGTACGGCCGCTGGAGTGACGAAGACGGTATTGGTATTTGCCGTCCCCACCCTTGTTGTACTCGGTCATAAGCTGACGATGGACGGGGATGTCTTCGGCGAGCATGAAGTCCTCGACGTGCCGCCCGATCATATCCTCCGGTTCAAGACCGAGCATCCGGGCCATGTGCGCGTTCACGAACGTCGTCTGCTGATCCCTGTTCATCTCCCAGATGCCCTCGTTCGCGGTCTCGACGATGCGCCGGTACCGGTCTTCACTCGCCAGAAGAGCTTCTTGCGTCTTCTTGCGCTCGGTGATGTCTCTCGAAACGCCGCACAGAAACCGCGGAGCACCCTTGTCGTCATGCACCAGCCATGTGCGGCAGTCGAGCACGATTCTCCGCCCGCCCTGGGTGAGATTGGCGATCTCGCCGCGCCACTTGCCCTCGGTCCGTGTCGTTTCCAGAACGTCCTTCGGCGTAGGGCCGAGCTGCGGGTCGTCGCCGAAGATCTCTACGGATTGGCCCAACAACTGGTCCAACGATCGTCCGAGTGTCTTGCACTGGGCTTCGTTGACATACACAATCCGTCCGTTGAGATCCGTCAAGGTGACCTGGTCGCCGATTTCGCTGAGGATGATCCCCTGAAGCCGCAATCGCTCGTCGGTGGCTATTCGATGGAGAGCAAAAGCGAGATCACCGGTCAGCTCGGCCAGCAGATCGTGCTCCTCTGGATCGTGGGCGAGAGTCTTCGGGAGCGAGACGACCAGCACACCGTAGACGTGCTCGTCGTATTGGATGCGGCAGGCCAGGGCGGCCCGGGTTGCAGCCGTGGCTGCGGGACAGTCGGGGCAGTCGGCCGTGGGATTCTCGTTCAGAACGACCGCGGGATTCCCGAGAGCCGCTCGCATGCAGGAGGGAAAGCGGCCGCAAGCCAGTTGTTCACGCAGTCTGTCAAGATGTTTCCCCAGGCCGCTGCCCACTGTTACCTCGACTCGATCTTCGGAATCCAGCAAGGCAATCCATGCGTGGCGGTAACGCAGTGTGTGGGTCAGAGTCTCGCAGGTGCGTTCGATGAGTCGGTCGCGATCACGTTCACGAACGATCAGTTGGTTCACGTCCCGAACGGCACGTAGTACGGCGTTGAGTCGTCGTAGCCGTGCTTCATTCGTTGGTTTGTTCTTCATCGTGCCGCTTCCTTACTAAGATGCCCCATCGCTGTCTTGAGAGGTTTCCGCTGTTGGCACAGAATAGATGCGTGCCTTCGCCGGCATAGGAGGTTCTTGAAAAGTGCGACACACGCTGCCAAAAAGATCGGTGCCCCTCAGTACGCCGGTTCACCTTATATGATGACATAGCCCCCCGCGATTCTCAAGGGGGGCGGGCCACCGAGTCTCTGTTGTGGCCGCGAACGGCGGGCGCAACGTATCCGTCGTCTTGGCTACTCCAACGGGTTGATAGTACCAGTACAAGGGGATCTCGTAGCCATTGCCCCGCGGCAACCTCGAATACCTCGTCATCCAGGAGCCTGTGGCCCGTGCCACGCCCATCACCGTTCGATCTCTGCCGCATCACGGCCTTATATGTTCGTTCCTGGAACACCCCCTGGCATCGGTAGGCATGACCTGAGACGCAGGTTCGGCGATCAGTGTCGTTTCTGGCCTGTGGTCGCGCCCGGCCAGGGAGGCGGAAACTGAGAATGGGCGGCCCGAAACGCGTGTGGTCAGTGATGGATACAGTGGAGGTGCGCGAAATAGCAGCGCCGCAGGACCGATACTCGCCCCTATCCCTGGGAGTCGGGAAGGTCCGAGAAAAAAAGCACTGGGGCGTCTGCCCCGCATCCGGATCGGCCTACCCCAGACAGCGGTGAGGCGTTCGCCTGCCATACACAGGATGTTGTGGGTTGTGAGTTCTGGACTGCTAACAAATGGGGTGTGTGCCGTAACCTACTGTCTATTAAGGAAGTTACACCCCTTGCAGTTCGGTTTTTCTGTGATACATTTCTCCTGGCAAGCGAGGAGGTGCGGAGGCAACCACGTCAGTCGCCGCCGCACAAGAACCAACCAAGTTCCGAAGCTGCGGTCCACGGAGTTCAATCGTGGATCGGGCGGTCATGGACGAGTCGAGCCACTGTTCCTGTACCGAGGGGTCACCTTCGGGCGAGCGAACCTATCCAGGCGGAGACGGATCTCCAAGCCAATACACGTTGTATCTGATTCCTGTGGTGTCTCTGGCACCCGGTGATCTACGGCTTCCTGCGCCGGGGGCGTGGAGAGCT
>JAAYDF010000346.1 GCA_012729395.1 Phycisphaerae bacterium | reverse complement strand
ACGGGCCACATTGAGTTCGAGGAAGTCGTTGCGTCCGGTACGATTCTCGTAGCGTCCGATGTCGTCGTAGGCTGGGTGGTCGCGGTGCATGGTATCGCCCCGATCGTCGCGGAACTCCGGGCGGACCACGCGCCAATCGTCGAACCGTCCATCGATGGTGATGGTGGCCGGCTTACCCGCCTTCGGGCCAGGGCGTACGCCCTTGTATCGACGGATGTGGTTGACCATCTGGTAGTAGTAATTGTCCGCGTGTCCGCCTTTCATCGGCTCGATATCGCGGCTGTCCTCCTGGGTGAACACGTCCACGAACATGACCGGTTCACGTACGCCGGCAAACTCATCAAGCCGCATGGCAATCCACTCGTTCCACCCGGTGATGAAGATGAACTGGGGGTCGACTTCGAGGGCTCGTTCCCATTGCTCGGCAATGTTGAATCCGTAATGAACGGCGTCCGGGCGGGTGTCTTGAGCTCCACGATGCCAGCTTCGGCCGTAGGTGTTCGCCTCACTGAAGGCGCAGAGCCTTTTGCCGGAGCCGTTCTGCCCGATCCCGACGGTCATCTGCTCGGCCTCGCCCGCCGAGTTGCGATACACGTGCTGGGGGTGTATTTCGAGCCAGCCCCACTGGTCCGGTCCGGACGGTCCCCTGAAATAGTCCGGCTGCGGCGCTCGAAAGGTGAAGAAGCCTTTGACCTCGTCGCTGACCTTGGCGGGGTCGGCGAGTATGAGCGGCTTGCCTTTCCATTGGAACCAGAGGTCGGTGTGCAGCCCGGGCTTGTACAGGTCGGCGTATAACTCGTCGACGGTCTTGTGGGGATTCCAGAATGGGCAGAGGAAGGCGATTTGCGGCGTTCGGCCGCCGTCCCGTCGGACCGCGGCGAAGACCTCACAGAGGCGCATGTACACCTTGCGATAGGTGACCTGGTTGGTGACGTCAAAGATGATCACGTCCACGTTGGCGTCGCTGAGCATCTGGGCATGCTTGCGGAGTACCCAGGCGTCGTCGCTGAAATAGTACCCGAAGAGGCTCTCGCCCCAGTGGTGGTAGTGCTTGGCGGGTCCCCAAGGCGGGCTGGTGGGCCGGCTCATGGCGTCGGGGTGGGCGGCGAGGATGCGGGTGATGTCGTAGGGGCCGCCGGTTCCGTGCTGGCCCAGCCACAGGAAGTAGAAGACACCGACGGTGCGATCCGGTCGGGGCGGGCCGGCCTGTTGGTGGTCGATTAGCGTGCGTCCGAGGGCATCGGTTGCCGACCAGGTATCCGGCCAAGTGTCCACGACGTCTGCCGCGAGGGTCTGCGGCACGTGCCCGCTTGCGAAAGTCGCCAGGAGAGCTAGCAGTGCAAGTTGTACGCGATTCAAGCTCATGAGTTCTTCTCCTGTGCGCCGGGATAAACCGGCGAGGTGCAGTGAATGAAAGAGTCATACGTTGAAGGGTTAGCGGCCCACAGCGGCCCCGAGTCATGCGTTGTTGTCCGCGAGGGCAGGGACGAAGCGTTGACAGGGGTACGTGCAGGCCGGGTATTGAGCCGCGAAAGTAACTTGCTCCGGGGTGCCGACGCTGTCAGGAGAAGCGGAAGGCCACACCCTGAGCATCGATATCGCGAGATGCTGGGGGACCCCGCGCGGTCAGAGACCCCGAGCATGTACGGAAACACCTCGCGCGAGAACCGGGAGATCCCGTGTCCGCCCGCAGCGCATGGCGTTGCGGGCCGTGTCGGGAAGTCCAAGGACGCACGCCGATGATGAACGGACACGGGAAGTCGGACAGGCCCGTAGTACCTGCGAAGTCCCCGAACAACGCCGGGCAACCGGTCGCGGAGGGGACGGAGGGAAGGGGCCTGGTCAAGGGGAATCTGGACCACCAACACATGCCCATCGGACACAGTGCCGCTCCCGGCATGCCAAGTGCGGAGGTTTGGGTACGTCATGCTTTCACCTGAACGCTGGCGTCATCACCCGAGGCAAGAGCCCAGTGCGGTAGTTCCGCTCGCTGGGATCCGTGCGGGGGGCGGCCCGCAAGGGCCGTCCCTACCGCAACTGCCGCTGTTGTCTCGGCAGACATCCCGTCTGGATCCACGAGGGCGGCGGGGACGATCTACCTCAGTGTCACGATAGGCGGCGTGCGGTCAAGCGTTGGGGGCGATCCGCCAGGGAATCTGCTCGAGCTTGTCGAGCAGATCATAGCGGGTGAGGTCAAATTGCAGTGGGGTGATGGCGATGAAGCCGTCGTCGACGGCGTCGAGATCGCTGCTGATCGGGTCATCCGCGTGTTTGAAGTCGAAATCGCTGGCGGTCAGCCAGTAGTAGTCGCGGCCGTCGGGGCCTGGGTGCCGCAGGAACTTGTCCTTGATCATGCGGGTGGCCTGAGGGACGACGCGGAGGCCCTTGGGCGGACCGGGCGTGAGGTCGGGGATGTTGAGGTTGACCAACTGCCCCGGTGCCAGGCCGGCATCGATCAACTGGCGGATGATGGGGACGGCGATGCGGGCGGCGCGATTGAAGTCGCGTTCCTCGCCCTGTCGCATAGAGACGGCGACGGCAGGACATCCCAGCAACGCACCCTCGGCGGCGGCGGCGACGGTGCCTGAGTAGAGGACGTTGATGCTGACGTTAGCACCGTCGTTGATGCCGCTGACGACCAGGTCGGGGGGCTCGTCGAGAAGCTCGGTGATGGCCAGTTTGACACAGTCGGCGGGTCGGCCGGCTACGCTGT
>JAAYDF010000345.1 GCA_012729395.1 Phycisphaerae bacterium | reverse complement strand
TGCTGAGGTCCGCAACGGTCCCCACATCCGGGCTTAAAAACCCACTACAAGGGGTTGCGAAGACTCCCCGCAATGACCGGGACTGCCATATTTCGCTGCGCTCTGTCACAATTAGTTGCGCTCTACATGAAGCACACAACAACTGACGCACCACTCGGCGCAGACCGTTGCCGGATCACCACAGCGATGTAAACCATTGTCTTTATTGTTATTACAAATCGCCCAGCCGACCTGGCGCCGACCGGCTGTTGATTCGCCGCAACAGCCGCAGAACCGTCACGCGGTGACGCCGAAGCGTCACATGGACTGACTGCCCCTTAAGCGACGGCCACCAAAATAGTTACGGAACCGAGGGCAAAACTGCCGAAGCTTCAGGGCGGCTGGCCCCTTTCTTGCGGGGAAGCACGGCATGGATTGCTGCAGCATGACCATCGGGCCTGCAAAGCGGGCCTGATCGCATGGCCACCGCAAGCGCGTCGCCGGTGCGCGACCGCAAGGGGAGCTGGGACAAGAGGCCGGGGGGCGAGGGTAGAGTGTTGGCAACGAAACCTGCCGAAATCGCCGAGCGGCGGCTTCATCGTCGCTTAGCCATCCGCTTACCGGTCGAGTACACCGTGGACCGCGATGGCCGACTGCAGACTTCGCGAGCGGTCACCCACAACATCAGCACCGGCGGGCTCTACTTCGAGGCCGACTTGCTGGACGGTGTCCCGCACTATCTCCCCGTGGACATACCCCTTCAGATCGAACTAACCATCCCGCCGGGTGACGGGCACTTCCCATATGAGGGGCGGGTCCGTAGCGTCGCGGAAGTCATCCGTTGCGACACACTACGATCCAACGGCAACGGCCGCCCCGTCCGTCAACGCCTCGGCGTAGCCGCCCGTTTTCGAGACCCCCTGCGGCTCGCTTTTTGACGCATAACCCTCAATGGCACAACAACCCATGCCTCCGCACTCAACCGTAGCCGTGCGGCCAAATCGAAGCACGATGCGCGAAGCATCGCCCTGCCCCAAGCTCGCGGAGAACACAGCCACGGCATGTCTCACGCAAGATCCTCCGAAAGGGCCACCTGACTTCCGAGTAGACCAGAAATAGCGCTGCAAATCTTCATCTGACAAGGCGGGCATTGCGAATTCGGGTGTCCCGTGGATGACATTGGGCCAAGTGTGTCCGCCAGACACCGAGCGAATCCGGCTCCGCCGTGCTACGCCGCGACGAATGAACGCGGATAGGAGACGTACCGATTTGCTCGCGCTATGGAGAGCACCACGGGGACACTGACGACACGGAGAGAAGCCCGGTTCCTTTCTTCTCCGTGCTCTCTGCGCCCCGTGGTGAGTCCTCCGGGTGGCGAAGGATCCTCGTGGTCAAAGGAGAATCGTGGTTCTTGTGCTACGAAGAGATGCACAGAACACCGCAGAAGCCGCTAAGGCACTCGAACACTCCATCTCTACCACAGAACCAGATCAGCGTCTCCTTCTGGCAGGCATCGGCATTCATCCGCGTTCATCTGTATTCACTCGTCTCGACGTAGCGAGGCGCAGCCGGATCTGTGGTTCCCAACTCTTCCAAGACTCGCTTCCAGGCGTCGTTCGACCCAGAGGCTCTCGACGGGCAGGCTACGCTCTCCTGCGTGGGCTCAGTCCACGCTTGACTCGCCAACGCAAGCGAAGCTCGCTCTGAATCTCGCGCCGCGAGATGCGGCCTGTCAAGGGTCCACAGGGCCTCATCGAAAGGTTTCAGTGACTCAGCTCATTCACATCCCCCTTGCCCAGGTTGCTTGGCGCAATCCCCTTTTCCATTCCCCCTTTTCCATTCTGGGCCCCTTTTATGGGCCCCCGTTTCCGCGTCTGGTCACAAAGCACCAATAGAGTCGCTTGTTCATTGTGGTTATCAAAGCGTAAACCGATCCCCCGCAATAGACCAAAGCGGTCTGATTGACAAGAACCGAGTCTGCACGAGAAACCGTACCTGGCATCTCCACCTGCCCAGTCTGCACCCAGCGCCCATCTTGATGGACAATGCATTCGAAGACACGCCCTGCAAACGGTCGCCCAACGAGCATTATCGACTGGGTCTCGCTCTCTACTGCTGCTGCAAGACTGCCATCTAACCAGTTGCCAGCCTGCTGGATCATTCCCGGTTTCGACCACCTGTTCCCAGTGAAGTGCGCTTCCATCAACTCATAGTAGAGCATGCACTCACCTGGGTTCGGTGCGGAGAGTTCCCCATCTACCTCGCTCAGCCAGAATACGTGCAGATCCCCATCGCCCGCCGTGACCGCGACGGGGCTACTGATTGGGCCGGCTGCAACTCTGACGACTGGCCTGCGGCCTCTCTGCAGATCGCGCACGTGAAGCAACTCGCAGGGCAAGTCGCTGCTCTCGTTTCGAGAAAAGAGGCTCTGAACATAAAGGGCATCGTAGCGGCCGCCAGCATCAATGACAGATACGTCACGGGCCAGGCTTCTCTCCGCAGACTTGTACATCTCGTGTAAGGTGCTCACAGCCCCAGCGCCCTGCCCATCCAGCAAGAGGGAGTCGATGCGCTGGCGCTGGCGGCCGCCCATGAAATCCGGCAGCGAAAACCGCGGCCAATACGTCTTCGTCCAAAACACATGCCATCTGTCTGCGCGGCCGAACATCCAGAACCCCGTGTTGTTGAATACTGGGATCTGCACATTTGAAAGCAGCTGACTCCTTCGCAACTCGTCTTGACGGAATCTTCCAGACAAGAGCCCTTCGTGTAGAGCAACAAGCAGGTGCCAACTGCCCTCCGAGTAACCCAAAGCAACCGGAAAGCTAAAAGATGACAAGAAAGATGTGATGGGAACGGTTGTGCGCCATTCGATGCCTGCCTGGCCCAAGACCGCAACATTCAGGAAGACTGCCTCCCGGCTTCGCGGGCGCTGCGCCCACTCCTGCTCCGGACCTCCGGCAGTCGGGGCTGTTGCGGGCCGTCTAAGGTCCCGTGGTTCGCTCTCAATCCAGCACAGGCCAACCCTGCCATCCTCGCCGGCGCAGGCCGCAAACCTGGCAACCCAGCCATCCGGCACACCGGAGGCAAGCGGCCCCTGGAACGGGCCCGCGACAATGCGACTCGCGTCCGTCCGGTGACCAGTTGCCATCGTTCCGCAGATCGTGGCGAGCGCCACTATGCAGCGTACAGTACTGCCCATTGTAGCACCTAAAGGCGTTTCTCAATTACTACGAGGACAACAACATCGAATCATGGGATGACCGGCTATTCCGGCAACGAAGGACTCAGTAAACCGGTAAGTCTCCTCGAAATCCTCTTTGTAGATACGCCCATTATCGGGAATGCCAGAATCATTCCAGTTTGGGTTGCCACTCAGTCGCTCACCGATGCATCGCGGGTGTATAATCCCAAATGGATCGCCCCATAGCGTGCAGTAGATACGTGGAGCGTGATGAAAAGGAGTACCAGCATTATGGCTATCTTGATGAGAAAAGCCATCCTGCATTGAATGTAGCGACTGGCCGAATCTGTAAAGCGCGGCCTTGACTTGAGGGCATGTGCGCGATTTCCGAAGCATTTCTACCGCATCCAAATACCGTCTCGCCCCATGGCATTGTCTGCCGCACGGATAGACGCGCCCGTCGACGTCGGCATCAAAATGGTATTCAAGAATGAGCTGTGTCCAATTGTCAACATCCGCATTGCCCCCAGCAAGCTTCTCGGCGCAGGAATCCGACAGGCCTGCTGCCTTGGTGATCTCATATGTTGCTGTGTAATGCATGCTAGAACCCCAGAGTCCATGAGGATCGACTCTGTTCGTTTGTCCGTTTTCACAGTAGGAGTAGAGGGCTAAGCCCCCGGATTCCTCGAACGGGTCGCGATTGATCCACCGCCCGAGCCTCGGCGAGTAGTAGCGGTATCCCCAGTAGCCGAGGCCGGTGGTGGTGTCGAACCACTTGGTAGAGAAGCGGAAGGGGTTGGCGAGGGTGTCCGTCCAGTTGACGAGTTGGCCGTAGGGGTCGTACTCGTACTTGGCGGCGGGGGCGGCGTTGACCGTCGGGCCGGTGGCGTCGTAGGCGAGGAGTTGGCCGACGTTGCCGTTGCCGTCGTAGAAGTACCAGTGGCGCAGCGGGTCGCCTTCGGACTGGGGGGCTTCGACGGCGAGTAAACCACCGACCTGTCCTTGACGCGATTCGAGAGGGTCAAGGGTGCCGCCGGCGCCGTTGATCGAGGGGAGACCCGCTCGCTCGCGCTCGGGACTCGTTGGGGCTCGACCCACTTGCTCGCGCTCGGGGCTCGTTGGTCGAGATGGCAAGTGGGGTTTTTGAGTACGTCGCTGACGCGCCGCATCCCCGCGCTCGCGCTTGGGGCTCGTTGACGCTTGACATTCCTTGATCGCGCTGACGATTGGGGCTCGTTCATTGCGCTGGCGCTCGGGGCTCGTTGGTCGAGATGGCAAGTGGGGTTCTTGAGTACGTCGCTGACGCGCCGCATCCCCGCGCTCGCGCTTGGGGCTCGTTGGCGCTTGACATTCCTTGATCGCGCTGGCGATTGGG
>JAAYDF010000344.1 GCA_012729395.1 Phycisphaerae bacterium | reverse complement strand
GGCGTCATCCACACGAGAACCACCCGCGGCACCACTCACCCCTCACCGTAGGGGCTGCAACGCACTCCCATCCATGCCTGTCCCGAAGAGACACGCCGAGGTGGCCTCGGCGCCCGCGAGGTATTCCTCTTGGCCCGGCTTACTCAACGAAACCACAGATTAGCACAGATAAACACTGATAAGAGAACGGGCTAAAGATGACCTCACACCGGATCCCACGGCGCGCCGTGTTTGACGCCGATACCTTGCTTCATCCGTGTTTAGCCTTGTTCATCCGTGGTTTCATTTCAATCGGGTGCAACTCGCTGGCCGCGTGGCTCCCGGGGCACAATGGCGAATGCCCAAGGCCCAATGATCAATCAATGACCAAGCCCGAAGCCAGAACGCCAACCCCGAGCGGGGGCGTTGGTCATGGGTCATTCGGACTTCATGGGTCATTGGGGCTTCGCCATGGGTCATTTCGCCCGCGGATGGCGAGTTACGCCCTACGATTTGGCCTGCAATTGGGCGCACAATCCACCGCTCCGTGACACGTCGGTAACAACCTCGGTGTAGATAGTCATAGCTGCCGCAACCGGCCAGAAATCAGCCGGGGCGTGGACAGGCCCCCGGAACAGCAGGACTTCACTTGCGCAGTAGCCTCGCTTGACCGGCGTCTGTATCAGTGAATCGGTATCCCGCCGACGACGTCGTCGGCACGGTCCTTGTCTGCCTGGAGTAGAAAGCTATGAACACCGCATCGCCAAACCAACGCATCCTGAAAGCCGGCATCGCCATCGCACTCATTACCGCCGGAGCGGCCGTCTGGATCTGGGCGTCGCACAATTCGGGCGAGGCCACGTGGGCCGTGCTCGAGCAAGACTGGAACACCGCCTTGGTTCAGGAACACAATCGCAGTGGCTTGCCTCCCGTGCGGGATGCCTCCGAGCTGACCCACGATGAGTTTCTCATGGCCGGATGGCGGTATATGGATACCATTGTCGCCGAACACGAACAAAGGCTGGTCACGCTTGAGCGGGCAGTCATCCTGCAGGTCGGTGGGGCGAGCCTTTGCCTGATCGGGAGCATCGTGGGTCTTGCGGCGCTGGGTCGAGGGACAACCCAGAACCATCGGCGTTCCTCTCGAGCGGCTACCCTCTCGCCATATATCGCCCGAACAGCCCCAACACCCGCGTCCCCCTCCAGGGATCTCGTCGCCTAGGCGGCAGACCTGACCGTTCGCTGTCACCACGCTGTCCCGTGCCTTCGCTGGGTTTCGAGCGAAAGGAACCTCGCTCCCTGCTGGATGGGGCTTTCTGGTAGCGGCCGCCCCGCGTGGCGGCCGGCGCCTGAGGATCTATCGCCGTCCAGCGGCTGCCAGAGGCGGCGGCCGCTACCGCCTGCCCGCCGTGGCGGGAAACAGCGCTGTCATGCCAAGATGCAGACGCCCTCGGATGCAAATCAAGTGCGACGGCTGGTTCAAATCGCTCCGGCGGTGCCTGTCGTCATTGTGCCCCGACTCGGCCGCCCATTGGAGGGTGACTCATCATGTACATGCCATCCGGCAAAGACATGTGCTGAGAATTGGGCGCCGAATCCACCCCGTGGTAACACGACGGTAACAAACACCGTGTAGACTTCCCGCAAGTGAGCTGGCCGGGCACCGCGACGTTCGCCCTCTCGGCAACCGCGGACGAGGCCCGACAAGGCTGAGAAACAGTAATGGAGTCTTCTTCACAGCGAGGTGACAAACCATGTCAAAGCCAATGATGACCGTGATGATCGGACTGAGGCTGATCGGCTGGGCCGGCTGGCCGGACATCGTCAAGGCCGAGCCGGCGGCGACGCTCCTGGAAAAGGGCATCTACGCCGAGGAAACCAAGGGCGACCTCAACGAAGCCCTCAGGTTCTACCTGCGCATCACCGAGGAAGCCGCAACCAACCGGCGAATCGCGGCCGAGGCCCACTACCGCATCGGCATGTGCCTGCTGAAGAGAGGGCAGAACGAGGATGCCCGCCAAGGCTTCGACAACGTCATCCGCCTCTATCCAGAGCAGCAGGAACTCGTCGCCAAGGCCAAGGAACAACTCACCAAGCTGGGCTTCCCGGCAGACGAGGTCGAGACGCCTGGTCCGGGGGTGGTACGCACCACGCCGGCCACTCTGGCGAATGACGTACCCGCGACGCTCAAGAAGATCACCGTCACCTTCGACCAGCGGATGATGGATACGAGCTGGTCATGGACACAGCGGTCAGAGGAGTCGTTTCCCAAGACCGCTGGCGATCCTTCCTACGACAGCCTCCGCAAGACCTGCACGCTGCCCGTGCAACTCGAACCCGGCAAGGTGTATTGGGTGGGCATCAACAGCCCGCAGCACACGTTCTTTCAGACTCCCGATGAGGTTCCGGCCAGACCGTACGTGATCCTGTTTGCCACGCGGTCCGCGGATGGCAAGCCGACCCCGATCCCCGAGGATCTGGCCGCCCAGGCCAAGGCGATCAACGAAGCCGCCGCTGCGGCCGCCATGGGCGGGCAGGTCTCCTCCACACCCGCAGTGGTACGCACCACGCCGGCGGCCCTGGCGGGCGACGTACCCGCCACGCTCAAGAAGATCACCGTCACCTTCGACCGGCCGATGATGGATACGAGCTGGTCATGGACACAGCGGTCAGAGGAGTCGTTTCCCAAGATCTCCGGCGATCCCTCCTACGATAGCCTCCGCAAGACCTGCACGCTGCCCGTGCAACTCGAACCCGGCAAGGTGTATTGGGTAGGCATCAACAGCCCGCAACACACGTTCTTCCATACACCCGAGAAGGTGCCTGCCAAGCCATACGTGATCCTTTTCGCCACGCGGAGCGCGGATGGCAAGCCAACGCCGATTCCCGAGGATCTCGCCGCCCAGGCCAGGGCGATCAATCAGGCGGCACAGCCAGAGATGAGAAACCGCACTGGTCAACGGCCGGCAACCGAATCGGATCTCGCCCGGGGCTGGCGGCTCTGGTCGCAGGGTAAACATGCCAAGGCGGAAGAGTGGTTCGCCAAAGCCACTCAGGCCGACCCGGGTAACGCCAACGGCTGGCAGGGCCTGGGATGGGCGCAGTTCAACCAGAACAAGACGCTGGCCGCCAAAGAGTCGTTCACGAAATGCGTGGCCATCGAGCCGACCAACGCCGCGGCCCTGAACGGCCTGGGCTGGCTCGCCAAAGCCGAGGGCAAGGTCGACGAGGCGATGGGGTATTGGAGGAAGGCGATCGAGGCCTCGCCCGAGGCGACTGCCGCACTCAGCGGCCTAGCCACCACATCGATGGAACTCAAGAAGTACGACGATGCGGTCCGCTACTACGAGATGATCCTCAAAGCCATGCCGACCCACGCCCAGGAACGCAGGCAGTTCGAAGACGGACTGAAGAAAGCCAAGAACCTCGCGGGCCGGCAACAGATCTCCGCCGCCTCGTCGGACCTGCTGCCCGCACCCTGGGCCGACGGCGAGGTCATGCCGCTGCGGCTCATCTCGGCAGCCGATGTCGAGATTGGAAGCATCGTGTACACCGCCGAGCTAACCAAAGCCAACGGCAAGGATGCGTGGCGTGTCCGCTCCTATATGTCCGTCGGCAGCACGGATGAGATGGATCAATTCACCGACGTGGTGGCTGAACGCGACAGCTTCGCGCCGATCACCGGCCGAACCAGAAACTCGACGATGGGCGACTTCCAGGCCGTCTACAAGCCTGGACAAGTGACTCTCCAGACAGGATGGAACGAACCGACAAAGACCCGAACCATCGACCTGGAGACCGTCGCGTTCGACAACGAGCAGGCCCTTTACCTGATCCGCAGGATGCCCCTGGCCGAGGAATACCGCGGCTCGTTCCCCATTTTCACGGTCATGGGCGGCACGGTGGTCGAGTGCCGCATTACCGTGGTCGGCAAAGAACGGATCACGGCCCCCGCGGGCACGTTCGATTGCTACAAGGTCGATCTCGAAGTCTACTCGGGGGAGGCACGTGCGTTGCTGCACCACTTGTGGTTCTCCGCCGACGAGCACAAGTACCTGGTCAAGTACGACGCGGGCACGGCAGTGATGGAGCTGCGACCCGTGACAATCCGCAAGAAAGGGGAACCATCCGTCTTCGAGGACAAGGCGTTGGGGACCACGCTCACCTTGCCGGAAGGCTGGTTGCCCTGCCGCGAACCAGGTGATGCTGGCTACCATCTGCTCGTTCGGCTTTTTGGGCCGGACCCCGAGCTGTGGGCGGTGATGACCGCTCACGAAAGAGAGGAGCAGGAAGCAACCGCCCGCAGCGTCGCCGAGAAGGACATCAAGACGCTCCAAGGCTTCTTCAAGGGCTACGCCGTCAAACCGGAAAGCTGGAAGGAACACAAAGTGGCGGGCCTGCCCGCGGCCAGCTTCGTCGCCGACTATGAGGACAAGGAGCCCATGGTCGAGTACCGTACGTACATCCTGGGCAAGGACCGTGTTTATTGGTTCGTCTTCCGCGCACCCAAGGACGGCTTCGAGGCCCTCCGACCGACACTGGATGCCATCGTGAACGGACTCAAGGTGCAATGAACTGAAACGCATGAAGGCGGCGAACTGGAAACCACGTGACAGCCGAATCGGCGGGCTGGGGCCCATGCTGGGGCTGCTTCTGCTGGCGGTGCTGCTACCGACGGCCGGCGTGCTCTGGTTCATGGGCCAAGCCATGCGCAATGAGCGTCTGGTCGTGCGGCAGAAGCTCGAAGACTCCTACTCGCGCCAGCTTGCCGGCGTTCGCGAGCAGGTGGATGGGTTTTGGCGAGATCGCTTGGCGTCGCTGGCCGGCACCGACGCCACCGCCCCACCGCAGCAGGTATTCGGCAAACACGTCACCATGGAGCGGTCCGACCGGGAGCGGGCCGACTGCGTGGTGCTTTATGGCCCGGACAGCCGGCTGCTCTATCCCGAGATGGCCGCTTCGACTGCCGATACTGCCGCAAGCGGACAGAGGCCGCCGGCGTGGGGCTGGGCAGAGCACCTGGAGTACATCGAGAACAATCCGCTCGCCGCCGCGACCGCCTATGCCGATGCGACCGAGCAGGCGTCTGACATCCACATCTCGGCTCAAGCCCTGCACGCCCAGGCCCGCTGCCTGGTCAAAGCCGAGCAGCGCGATGCAGGGCTCAACATCCTGATCGGGAGACTTGCCGGCGACCCGCGATACCATGATGCCCGCGATCCGCGTGGCCGGCTCCTCGCACTCAACGCCCAGCTCTACGCCCTGGAACTGATCGCCGATGCGCACGATGGGCGGTTCGCGCCTCTGGCCGATGCCCTACGCCGCCGAGTCCTCGATTACGACGGCACCGCGATGCCCTCGGCCCAGCGGCTGTTCCTGATGAAGAGCCTGGAGAGCCTGCCCGGGCAGGCACCCTGCGGATGGCCGGTCGAGGCCGAGGAGTTGGCCCTGCGTTACGTCGAGCAGCAATCCGGGCTTCCGCCCACCGGGCAACTCAGCCGCAGTCCGCTCGAAGGCGTCTGGCAGTTCGCTTTGCCGGACCGACATCTTGTAGCCCTGTATGAAGAACAGAACCTGCTCGACGTGTTGAACCCGTTGATCGCGGTGCACTCGGCGGCCGCGGGCGCCGCCGTCACGCTGGCACCCGCGGGGCAAGAGCCGGCCGATCCCGCGGTATTCATGCGACTGCCCGCCGGCGAGTTCATGCCCGACTGGCAACTGACCGTCCGACTCGAAGGCGGAAACCCCTTCGCCGCCGCCGCCGATCGCCAAATCACCCTGCTCATCTGGACCGCCATCCTCATCATCGCCGGCTTGGCCGTCCTCGTGCTGATCATCGCCCGTTACCTTACCCGTCAGGCCCGCCTCACCCGACTCAAGAACGACCTCATCGCCACCGTCTCGCACGAGCTCAAGACGCCCCTCGCCTCGGTCCGTGTTCTGGTCGACACGCTCATCGAAAACCGCTGCGGCGACGCCAACCAGACCCGCGAGTACCTTGAGATAATCGCCCGCGAGAACCTGCGGCTCAGCCGGCTCATGGACAACTTCCTGACCTTCTCGCGGATGGAGCGGAACAAGCGGGCCTTCGCCTCCATCGAGGTCAACCCGGCCCAGGTCGTCACCGACGCGGTCGAGGCGGTCCGCGAACGCTACGAAGCCGGTGGGTTCACCCTGAACGTCGAGGTCGCCCCCGATCTGCCCAAGGTCATCGGCGATCCCGACGCCTTGGTCACCGTCCTGGTGAATCTGCTGGACAATGCGTACAAGTACTCACGCGAGCGCAAACAGGTGACGGTGAAGGCCGCGACCGACAACGGTACCCTGGTCTTGTCCGTCGAAGACCAGGGCATCGGACTCGCCCGACGGGAGTTGAAGCGGGTCTTCTCGCGGTTCTATCAGGTGGACCAGCGGCTTTCGCGGGAGACGGGCGGGTGCGGCCTGGGGCTGAGCATCGTCCGGTTCATCGTCGATGCCCACGGCGGCCGCGTGGACGTGCACAGCCAACCCGGCAAGGGCAGTGCGTTCAGGGTGCGGCTGCCGATCCGCGCCTCGTAGTGGCCGCCACCCCGCGTATCGTAGCGGCCGCCGCCCCACTTCGGCGAGCTCAGCCGAGCCGTGGCGGCCGGGACAGCGGCAAAGTTTTCAAACACCGACCGCCGCCGAGCGGTAGTCGAGTTTCCACCCGCAGGCCGCCACAGGGGTCGGCCGCTACTGAGGTGCGTCTATGCCCGAGGACACAATACTCATCGTCGAGGATGAACCCGCCCTCCTGCGCGGACTCACGGACAACTTCGAGCAGAAAGGCTACCGCGTCCTCACCGCCGACGACGGCGAAAAAGGACTCCACCTCGCCCTGCACAAGCAGCCGTCGCTGATCGTGCTGGACATCATGCTGCCCAAGATCAACGGGTACGAGATCTGTCGGCAGATCCGCAAACAGAACCTGGATGTGCCCATCATCATGCTGACCGCCAAAGGCGAGGAATCGGACGTCGTCCTCGGGCTCAACCTCGGAGCCGACGACTATGTCACCAAGCCCTTCAGCATCCGCGAACTACTCGCCCGCGTCGAGGCTATGCTCCGCCGTGCACAACAAATCCAGAGCCGCCGCTATCACTTCGGCGATTTCGAGCTGGACATGGTCGGGCATCGCCTGCTACGCAACGGCGAGGAGGTCACCCTCACCCCCAAGGAGTTCAGCATGCTGCAACTCCTGGTCCGCTACGCCGGTCGGGCACTGACCCGCGACGAAATCCTCGACCACGTCTGGGGCGGCGACATCCTGGTCACCCGCCGCAGCGTGGACCGTTGCATCACCACCCTGCGGGCCAAGATCGAACCGGAACCCCAGAACCCCATCTTCATCAAGACCGTTCGCGACCTGGGCTACCGCTTCGAGCCGCAGTGACCCGCCTCCGCCTCAATCAACCTAAGACTGCGGCGCAGGCAGGCTATCGCCCCCGGCTTGCCACCTCGCGGTCACCAAAAGCGAGAGAGGCACAGTCCGCCTCCCGACGCGAACCCGTGCCTCCCGCCGCATGACCACCGTCGAGATTCCGTCTGTCCCCACGGTGCTCACTCGCCGCCCT
This sequence comes from Phycisphaerae bacterium, assembly GCA_012729395.1. Classification (GTDB taxonomy): domain Bacteria; phylum Planctomycetota; class Phycisphaerae; order UBA1845; family PWPN01; genus JAAYDF01. The sequence continues at coordinate 31,983 of JAAYDF010000344.1, read as the reverse complement.
TGTTGATCGCGATTCGCCGGCCCACCGCTCGCTCGGTCTTGTTCAGCCGAACCGTCAGCACACCGTTCTGGTACGTGGCTTCGACTTCGTCGGCATCCACTTCCGCCGGCAGCCGCAACGTCCGCCTGAACGAGCCGAACCGCCGCTCGGCATGGTACCAGCCGCCCTTCTCCTCGTGAGTCTCTTCCTTCTTCTCGCCCGAAAGAGTCAACGTGTCTCCCGACACCGTCACGTCCAGATCCTTGGGGTCCACGCCCGGTATCTCGGCCCGGACGGTCACCTGCTTGTCATCCTCGCTCACGTCCACCGCCGGGCCCCAACCCAGCACCGGCGACAGCAGCCGGTCGAACGTGTCTCCGCCCCCGCGGAAGAAGCTCTCGAACGCCCGATCCAGCTCGCTCCGGAAACGGTCGATCGAGCACGCCTCGCTTCCCACTCGCTCCGTACCCTTGTTCCTCCATGGTATGAGGTTCATGACACACACCTCCCACGCTACGGCCGCCGGCACACTTTGACATCCGTCGGGCTCCCACGGTCGGCGGCCCCAAACCGGGGGAACCCGTGGCGTACCTTGCGGAGAACGACGCCGCTCACGCACCCTTGATCGCGATCTTCCGCGGCTTGACCGCTTCAACCTTCGGCAAATGCAGGATCAGCACGCCATCCCGATACTCCGCCGAAATCCGGCTGGCATCCACCGCTTCGCTGACCTGGAACGTGCGGTAGAAGTCACCCACTCCATATTCAGCCAGTAGCGGCCGGCCATTACCCGGAACTCGAGCGCATACCTTCGCATGAATCTCCAGCGTGCCCTTCTCGAAGTTGATGTCGACATCCTCGGGCTTCGTCCCCGGCATGTCCGCCAGGACCACGAGTTCATCCCTCATCTCGATGATGTCGACGTTCGGCCGATAGGCTCGGCCGGCACGCGTACGCTCCGCACGCTCAACCTGCGGTTCACTCGCCTTATGGATACTGGTGCTCTCGGCCATCGTACACCTCCTCATTCGGCTCAGGTTCAGCTCTTGACCTCGATACGACGCGGCTTGGCGGCCTCGGCCTTCGGCATCTTCACCGTCAGCACCCCCGCCTGCAGCGACGCTTCGACCCGCTCGGCGTTGATCTCGACCGGCAACCGTACCACCCGACCAAACGCGCCGGCCCCTCGCTCCCGACGGTGGTAAGTGCCCTCCTGATCACGCGAGTTGTTGCGCTCACCCTTGATCGTCAGCTCGTTCCCGCGAACACTGACCTCCAAATCCTCCATGCGCAGGCCCGGCAATTCCGCCTCCGCATACAGGCTCTCATCGTCCTCCCAGACGTTCAGAGCCGGAAAGGACCCACCCTCCGCACGGAGCATGCCCGCCCACGGAGACACGCTCTCCACCAGGTTCTCAAACAAGCGGTCCATCTCGCCCCGCAACTGATGAATCGAGTTCACTCCTGTAAGGGGTCTTGAAAACATCGGAGTACCTCCTTTGCCCTGATCGACAAGCTCGGCCACCCGGCCGGCCCGAATCACTCGCTCACGTCCGCATCTGAACACAATGTCCTTACGTCACAGAGGCCGGATCGGTCCAGCCCTCTTCACACCAGCTAAACAGCAAACCGCGTGCCAGAAGAACATCCAACCTACTTAACTCACTGCCCTATCAAGGGTTAAGAACACTGTGGAAATGCTCGGATGCCCTTGACGCCCATGTCAAATTGGCAGGCCGGCAGATCTCGACATGGATGTGAGCCATGCAGATGACCGCTAGATCCAGTGAAGAGGGGGCCGGGGGGGCCTTGCATTCAAACGTCGGACACCCCATGGGACGCCAGCAACTCGCGAACCGTCAGACCCAGGATCGGATGACACACATCAGGGGCGATCTCCGCCAGCGGAGCAAGAACGAAGACACGCTCGTGCATCCGCGGATGCGGAATGGTCAACTCCGCAGTCGCCACAACCCGGTCCTCGTACAGCAAGAGGTCCAAGTCAATGGTCCGCGCGCCCCATCGCTCGGAGCGGACCCGCCCCAGCCGTTCCTCGATGCCAATCAGCAACCGCAGCAATTCCGGAGGATCCAGGATGGTCTCGACTCGGGCGGCGGCGTTCAAGTAACACCCTTGTCCGGCCGGCCCACCGACCGGCGGCGTCTCGTACATGGAGGAAACTTCAACCCGCCCGACCCCGGGCGAGCAACGCAAGGCTTGGACCGCCGAGGATACCAAGACCTGCCGGTCGCCCAGATTCGATCCCAAGCCGATATACGCCTCGTGCATCCCCATGCCCGTTTTCACCCCGATGCCCCCGCCGCCCACCCTCTCAACTCGATTGGCCCCAACGTGCGAATCAGCCGATACTTACCTTCATCCATTGGCATTGGTGGACAGCCAGAGAAGCCGTATAATGCCCCTGGCCAAACAAAGTCAACCTACAAACAGCATAGGAGCCTCCATGTTTCGACGACGGCTCGCCAGCGTAGCCTTGATCCTTTCGGCAGCCAGCCTGAACTGCACGCCCGTGGTGCCCGATCCGGAAAGCGGCCCCCCCCTCCCCGTGCCTGACCTGCCATATCTAACCCTCGCAACGAGCGAGGGCTACATCGTCATCGAGCTGTTCACCGACATGGGTACCGCGGCGGCTGCCCTGCGTACCGCCGCTGACGAGGGCTACTACGACGGTACCATCGTCCATGAGGCCCGCAACGCACGCTGGCTCAAGGTGGGACAATACTCGTCCACCTTGCTCAAGAGCACCAACCGCTCCCTGGTGAATGAATCGGGCAACGGACTGGCCAACTACGAGGGCCGGGTCGCCATGTACGGCCCGGCGGACACAGCATCGGGGGTCCCTTATCTGCTTATCAATCTAGCGAATAATTTAGACCTGGACTTTAGCGGCACAGCGGTCGACTTCACCGTCGTCGGGCGGGTGATCAAGGGGCTCGACATCGCCGAGGCCATGGGTGAAGTCACCACCGCCACGCGGACCGCACAGGACGGGACGGTGCTGAGCTATGCACCGCAGACCACCATTCACATCAAACGGGCATGGTCGAGCATGGGGCCGCTGGCGGACGCGGGAGCCGACCAAACCGCCCGGACCGGGATCGAGGTGACCTTGGACGGCACCGGAAGCAAGGCTCGCACGACGGGGCAAACGCTCACCTACGCCTGGACGCAAACGTCCGGCCCGGCTGTCGAGCTGGATGATCCGACCAGCGCCACGCCCAAGTTCACCCCCCCGACAGTTGCGACGCTGACCTTCGAGCTGACGGTCACCGAGGCCGGCCGCGATGATCCAGGCGTCGACGAAGTGATTATCACAGTCAATGCCCCCACCAACCAGGCTCCGGCCGCCCGGGCCGGCGCCAATCAGAAGGCAGACGGAGGCCAAACCGTCACGCTCGACGGCAGTGCGAGCAGCGATCCTGACGCGGAGGATACGTTGACCTTCGCCTGGACCCAACTTTCGGGCGAAGAAGTCACCTTGAGCAACGCGACGGTTGCCGGCCCCACCTTCACTGCCCCCGACGTGAACAGCACGCTGGTCTTTCAACTGACCGTCCGCGACAACCATGGCGGCCAAGCCGACGACCGCGTCTCGGTGGTTGTCCGTGCACGCCCGGTGGCCGACGCCGGTGAAGATCAAACGGTTCTCGTTGGCGACACCGTGACGCTGGATGGGTCGGGCAGCAGGCCGGCCGTCGATGGCAACACGCTTGCATACGCTTGGCTGCAGACCTCCGGACCGGAAGTGGACCTTGACGATCCCAGTGAGGAGTCGCCCACGTTCCCCGCGGAATCGGTCGGCACGCTGACATTCCAGCTCACCGTCACCGAGGAGGCCCGCGGGCTGTCCAGCACTGACACCGTGACCATCACGGTGAACTCCGAAGACAACGAGGCACCGATCGCCGACGCGGGCGAGGACCAGATCGTGGCCGCGGGATCGGTGGTCACGCTCGACGGTTCCGGCAGCAGTGATCCGGACGAAGGAGACGAGCTGGCGTTCACCTGGACGCGGGTTTCCGGCCCCGAGGTCACAGTCACCCACGCCGACCAGGCGACTGCCACGTTCACCGCTCCTGCCGCCTTGAGCACGTTGACGTTCCGCCTGGAAGTGGACGACGGACAAGGCGGATCCGCCAGCGATGAAGTCACTGTCGTTGTCTTGGGCGCGGACGCCGGCGAAGACCGCAAGGTGATTCCCAGCCTGGTCGTCACGCTTGACGGCTCCGGCAGCGATCCGGGTTTCGGCACACTGAGCTACCTGTGGGAGCAGATCGACGGGACCGACGTGACCCTGAACAACCCCACGACGCAGCGAGCCAGCCTCACGGTTCCCGATGACGCGGCGGACGGCAGCGCGCTGACGTTCCAACTCACCGTAGACAACGGCGAAGGCGTCACGGCGACAAACACGGTGACCCTCACGGTAGCCACGCAACCCGTGGTGCGTCTGGAAACCTCGGAAGGCAACATCGACCTCAATATACTGATCGACGGAGCGCCGATCACCGCCCTCAACTTCGTGCAATACGTCGAGGATGGTTTTTACGACAATACGATCTTCCACCGGGTGATGCCGGACTTCGTCATTCAGGGCGGTGGATATCTGTCCGGGATGGAGGAGGCGGACGGTGTGCGCGATCCCATCGTCAACGAGTTCGGCGAAGATCGAAGCAACATCCGTGGGACCGTGGCCATGGCCAAGCTGAGCGGTGATCCCGACTCGGCCACATCCCAGTTTTTCTTCAATCTGGTCGACAACTCCGCCAACCTGGACGCACAAAACGGAGGGTTCACGGTGTTCGCCACGGTGACGGATGAGACCATGGCCGTGGTCGATGACATCGCCACCGTGGAAACCGGCACCTTCGCCGGATTCGATGATGTGCCGGTCGTCGACGTGGTTTTACTCAAGGCCTTCATCAAGTAACCTCATTGAGCCAGTGACACGGGCTCCGCGGATCGGAGCGGTGATCGGGCATCCAAGCGCCACTGCGTGGAGAGAGGATCGCCTGTTCGTACCGCGATGAAACCGCGTCACCCAGCAAGCTTTGGGCCGACCCGCGGTGCCGGCCCCGGACCTGTAACGCACGGGAAACCGTACACAACGCGCTGAGGAGCAATCATTTGGGCAAGGGTGGTCGCCTTCCGTTGGGCCTGACGGCCGCCTGCTTCGTTGCCACGGTCTCCGTGGGACTGCTGGTCGTCCTATGGAACCTGTCCTGGCCGGTATCCGGCGGCCTTGAGCTATTGGTGCACGGCTCGGCCGCGCTATGCCTGGGATGGAGCATCATCAGCCTGGCCCTCCGCCGGACGCGTATCCTGCCCCCGGGCGGCGACCTGGAGGCCGACACCCAAGCCGTTCTGCAAATCGCCATGATCGTGACTGGGCTGGCGGTCGTCATCCTCATGGTCTACGCCGCCGCTACCGAAGTGTTGTACCGCACGCCCTACCTGATGGACTACCAATCCCCCTGGCGAATACATGTCTGGCGAACCGGACTCGTGGATCTGGGATTGGTGACCGCGGCGATTATCCTCGCCTGGGCCCGGTGGCGAGATCCGCAGCTCATCACCCTCTGCTTCTGGGCACTCGTTCTGGTGGGGCTGTGGCTGTCCCTGCGAATCCCGATGACTTGCGAGGTCCGCACACCGACCGGAGCCTCCTACACCGACAGCACGCCGTGGGCCATCCCGTTCATCGTGACCGGCAGTCTGCTGTTGGCGGGCTTCTCTCTCGGCGAGGGATTCCGTCGGCATCGGCGGCGCGTCACGGCTTGGCCCAACGCCTTGGCCAACCTCACGCGCGAATCCAGCGTCTGGCCGGGCTTCTACTACAGCGTGGGCATCGTCGCCGTAGCCATCCTCCTCCTGGGCTGCATGCATATCGTGTCCCCCTGGACGCCGCCCGCCTGCCTGATCGCCGGCATCGCCATCCTGACCATGGTCGCCCGGCGATGGGAGGAAGGCCTGGCCGACGTAGCCCTCGGGCTCATCACGCTCAGCATCGTCTCTCTACCGATGGCTTGGCTGCCCGTGCCCCTTCGCCCCATGCCGCAGTACTTCGCTGAGCTTTTCAACCGAGCCATCTTCGGCCTGGCGGTGATGACCGCGGTGTGGCACTGGCTGGCTGGGGTGTGGGATCAACAACTCGACGGCGGCCGACCTTGGACCACGGCCGGCCGGCTGATCCGCAACAGCCTGCGAATGGGATACCTCAGCGGAGCCACCGCCGTCCTCATCTCACTGCACTTGGCGTTTTGGCCGCGAATATCGGCCGTGGTAGCCGACCTGGACAACAGCCCTTGGCGATGGAGCTTGGGTTTGACCGCCTGCCTGCTGACCCTGCTGGCATTGGGCTGGTCCGCGTGCCGCACGGGCAAGATCACCCTGGCTTATCTGGCGCTATTCGAGATCGGGGCCACCTCGGCCTTCGCGATCATCCGCCTCGGCGATTCCACCGTGACCCGGTGGGTGGTGCTCTACTGGCCGCTGTTGATGACCTTCGTGGCCGGGTTGGCGATCCTCGTGGCCGCGGCGATCTCCCGCTGGCCCCGTGGGCGGGCTTTCATCACCCCGCTGCTTGTACTCGGATTGCTGGCGGCACCCACCGCGGCGATTCTCGGGGCCACGCTGCTGGGCAAGTGGACCATGCCGGGCTGGATGCCGACCGCGGTGGCCGGCCTGCTGACGATCATCTATCTGACGACGGCCTTCTTCAGCGGCGTCAAAGGGTACATCCTGTTCGCCGCGGTGTGCGCGGCCCTGGCCATCTGGAGCTGGCCATGAAGCCGTCCGGCCCCCATGCCTCAAGAACCCCATCCAGAATCGCGGCGAATCGGAGTGACACATTCGCCCAGCAGATTCCCTCAGTCGGCACACACGCCGGGCCTGGCGCTTATCTCGGCGCAAGCCATTACGGCATCACTCGTTCTCGACCGGCCATGCTGATGCGTCCCGACCCTCGCCTCCGCACCGCAAATGCACAGAAACTCATTTCCCTGGCAAGCATGGACACCTATCCGCGGTCACTCGTCTCGGCTCAGCAAGGCAAAGCCGCATCGGCGGTTCCACACTCTGTGTGTTCTGTGCAAAGCCCATAGTGAATCGCTGTCTATAGGCAAGGGGCCAGTAGCTTCTGGCGCCGGCTCGTGTTCCTTGACAGCTTCGGTGTTAGAATCCACCGCATCAACGGTGAACTATGTCGCAGGATAACTCCTCATCAACCGGGTCGGGAGAGAAACCCGTACTACCGCCGGATGCGTGGCTGGGGGGGCGGCGTGTCTGGGTCTCGGGGGCGTCGGGGCTGGTCGGGGGGGCTTTGGTGGCACGTCTGCGGCGAGTTGGGGCGGCGGTGGGTTGTCTGGTGCGGCGGCCGGCGGAACCGGGGCGGGATGAGATGGCCTGGGAACCGGCCACGGGACAGATCGACCGAGCGGCGCTGGAGGGGGTGGATGCGGTGGTGCACTTGGCGGGTGAGAACATCGCCGCCGGCCGGTGGACCGCTCAACGCAAGGAGGCCATCCGGGCCAGCCGGGTGGACGGCACGCGTCTGCTCGCCGAGGCCCTCGCGTCCCTGGCCCGACCGCCGCGTGTGCTGGTGGCCGCATCAGCGGTGGGGTTCTACGGGCATCGCGGCGACGAAGAGGTGGACGAGACCAGCCCGCCGGGCCACGGCTATCTGCCCGACGTCTGCCAGCAGTGGGAGGCGGCGGCCCTGCCGGCGGCGGCGGCGGGCATACGGGTGGTCCACCTGCGCATCGGCATGGTGCTGAGCCGGGCTGGAGGAGCCCTGGCCCGCATGCTACCCCCCTTCCGCATGGGATTGGGCGGACGAATCGGCTCCGGCCGGCAATGGGTGAGTTGGATCGCCCGCGAGGATCTGCTGGCCATCATCGAGCGAGCCCTGACGCACGACAGTTGGGCCGGACCGGTCAATGCCGTCGCGCCGGGACCGGTGACCAACGCCGAGTTCACCCGCACGCTGGCCCGCATGCTGCGTCGGCCGGCGGTGCTGCCGTTGCCCGCCTCCGTGGTGAAACTGCTGTTCGGCGAAATGGGTCAGTGTCTCCTGCTGGAAGGAGCCAGGGTCCGGCCCGGCAAGCTCGTCGCCGACGGCTTCCCCTTCGTCTACCCGGACCTCGAATCCGCCCTGCGCGACGAGCTGAATCCATAGGAGTGTGATCGCAAGGTGGTGGTTCAGCCACAGCCGTATCCCGAGAAAACGCAATCGCTGCCGCCACGAAGAACCGCACCCTACCCCCAGAAGCATATCATTGCATCTACGCCAAAGACTCATGCAAACCAGAGATCGCATTCCCCTCTTCTTACCTGCTCAGAGTAGCCAGAACAGACCGGAGTGTCGCGAGAAACGTGCTTGTTCCGGGGCTGCTCCGGCAGAGTCGCGAAGCGCGGGGCGGCCGCTACCAAGCAGCGCTGTCATATCAAGCCGTCGTGGCGGTCTTGCTGATTTCGGCGGCCTGGACGAGGAAACGATCGGTGTAGCGTGGGTCGACACGCTGGCACGCCTGGGTGGCCAGCTCGCCGATTCGCTGGTAATCGGGGTCTTCGGTCAGCAGATGGAACTCACCGGCCAATATGACCAGGCGGAGCAGGTGGCGCAGGATCAGCCCCTCCTGCTTGACCAGGTCACAGGCCCGGACGAACTTGTAGAAATCGCCCTCGAAGTCGGCCACCCCACCGCCGATCCATTTGGGCTGCACGAACACCGGCTCCGGGGCCGGCAGGCGCGACTCGAACACGATCTTGAGCATCTCCGGGAAGGTCGGCGGGCGTTCCTCTTCCTCGGGTGGCAACAGGGCGTCGTAGCCGTCGTCCTCCTCTTCGTCGGCCGCACCGAGCCCCACCTTGGCGATGACCACACCCATCTGGATCAGCAGCGGTTCGAGCACCTGGGTCTGCAACGGCCCCGGCGGCAGGTCGGGAATCCGCACGTGCCGTTCGATCACCGGCGGCACCTGCAGCACCGCTTCCAGCGCGATGAGCTTCTCCTCGAAGCTGCTGCGGGCCAGTTGCTCGACGAGGAACACGCCGAACAGCGGATCCACGCTGCGGAAGGTCAACAGCCGATCAATGCCGTCCGTGAGGGCCACGTGATCGCCGTCCTCGGAGCGGGTGAGATAGCCCAGGGCCGCCAGGTTGGTCAGCATAAAGTCGAGCTGTTCCTGGAAGCGGGCGACGCGCTCGGCGGTCTCGAACCGCTTGGACACGAACTCGCGGGCCTCATGCAATGTGCCGATGCGGGTCAGCAGGTAAATGAGCACCGAGTAGGGGATCATCGACCGGCTGGCGAGCTTGGCGGGGCCGGCCTGGATGAGCTGGCGGAACTGCCCCTCGGACCAGTACTGCTCGGTCTTGCGGCGCGAAGGTTTTTTGCGCTCGAGATCCTTGCGGGCCCGCATGAGGCCGGGATCCTTCGAGTTGGGGTCGATCTGGTCGTACTTCTGCCGCCACTTGACCAGCCGGGCGTCGTCCTCGTGAGCCAGCACATAGACGTAACCGCGGGTGTCGAACTGCGGCCGGCCCGCCCGGCCGAACATCTGATGGACACTTGAAGAGGGCACCAGCTTCTTCTCGCCGCGTTTACCCTTGAGCAACGTGCTGAGCACAACGGAACGGGCGGGCAGGTTGATCCCCGCGGCCAGGGTCTCGGTGCAGATCACGAACGGCACCAGCTTGCGGATGAACAGCGTCTCGACGATCTGCTTGTGCTTGGGCAGGACGCCGGCATGATGCACGCCCACGCCGCGAATGAGCATCTGCCGCAACTTGGGCCCGACGCCCTCGGCCAGGTCCGCCTTGACCTCATCGAGGTAGGCGTCGATCTCGGCCCGGGCGGCCTGGGTGATGAGCGGCAGCCCCTTCATCCGCTCGGCGACCTCCCAGCACTCATCGCGGTTGAAGCAGAAGACCAGGGCGGGCGTGCGGTTCTCGGCGTCGTCGGTGCTGACCATCGCCGTCAAGTGCTCGGTCATCAGCTTGTCGCCGACCCAGATGAACTCGAGCGGCACGCGGCGCTCGTCCGACAACACCATCGCCACTTGCCGCTCGTGCTGCACCCGCAGCCAGCGGCAGAACTCGTAGGGGTTGCCGACCGTCGCCGACAGCAGCATGACCCGCACTCGCGGCGGCAGCAGCACGAGCGACAGCTCCCACACAATGCCGCGTTCGTAGTCGTTGAAGCTGTGGAACTCGTCCATGACCACCGCGGATACGCCTTCCAGCCCGGACAGAGTCGGGTCGGGCGAGAGCAGGTGGTTGAGCAGGATCTCGGCCACGACCACGCGGACGAGGGCCTCGGGGTTCTCGCGGCGGTTACCCGTAATGAGCCCAATATCCTCGCGGGCGAAGCCCCAGCGTTCGGCCAAGTCCTGCATCTCGCGGAACTTCTGGTCGGTCAGGGCGATCAGGGGCGTCGTGTAATACAACCGCTGCCGGGTATGCAGGGCCTCGAAGAGCGCCGCCTCGGCAATCAGCGTCTTGCCCATGCCCGTCGGTGCGCAGACCAGCACCCCGCCGGGCGAGTCGAACCATGCCAGCAGGGCCTCCTCCTGGAAGGGGTAGAGGTCAAATGGCAACGTCTCCAGGAACTTTGAGCAGATGTCGCTTCGATCCATGGCCCCAGCATGCCCGGACGCACGCCGAATGTCGAGCCCACGACGCGGGCGGGCGCGTCACTTGGTGCGCAAGCGGTGGGCGGTCTGCATCATCAGGGCCAGCCGGTCGCGATCCATCGGCCCGGACCAGACGCCATCTTCCTTGATGAAGGACCCGATCACAAAAAGATCGGCGAACTCCCACAGGTCGGGCAAGTTATCCGGCGTCACTCCCGAGCCGACTGCGACCGGCAATTCGACCGCCGCGCTGACCTGCCGCACATCCGCCGGCTCGACGGGTCGGCCGGTGGCTATGCCCGTCACAATGACGCCGTCCGCCCCGAAGAACGCCGCCGCTCGGGCCGTCTCGGCAATGTCCACGTCCGCCGTCAGGGCATGGCTCGCGTGTTTCTTCTTGACATCCGCGAAGATGCGGACGTGCTCGGCTTCCAGCTCGCGACGATAGCGCAGCAGCCGCCCGGCATCCGCCTCGGGCATCAAGCCCTCATCCGCCACATGGGCAAAGACAAAGTTCTCCGCCCGCACGAACGCCGCCCCACCCGCCAAGGCCACCGCCATGGCTTCGCGGTTCGCCCCCGCGAGGATCTGCACGCCCAGCGGCACCGTCACCGCCGCGCGAATCGCGTCCAGCACCGCCGCCATCACCGCGACGACCTCCGGACCCACCGCCTGCCGCAGATAAGGCCGGTCGTGCATGTTCTCGATCATCACCGCGTCGAACCCCGCGTCCGCCAGCAGCCGGGCCTCGTCCACCGCGTGCTGCACAATGGCCGGCACCCCCAACCGATGGTACGGCGTCCCCGGCAACGCCTGCACATGCACCATGCCCACCAAGACCTTGGGCACGCCGAATAGTTCCTCGATCTGCGGATGACCGTCCATCATGCTCCTCGTTGCGTATGCCGGTGTGGGACCGGCGATGTGGCACCGTCAGTGTGGCATCGGACCTCGGCGAGCTCGGTCGAGCCGCGTCTCGCCGGTGCCCGGCCGCCATGGGGGGCGGCCGCTACTCCGCAAACACACCAACCGCCGATGCATCACTTCTTGCGGCGAAGGCACGTCCACGTCCACCGAGTCCAGCATCTGCAGACCGTGCGCCGCCGCGGCTGCCTGGCCACGCTCCCATTCCGCAGCGTCCATGGCCGCCGTCTTGTAGAACACCAGCAGCCCGTTCGGCTTGACCAGGCGATGCGCCTCCCCGATGCCTTCGTCCAGCTTGGCCACCGCCCGCAGCATGACCACGTCGTATTGGCCGGCTTCCCGTCTCGCCAAGTCCGCGGCCCGAGCATGAACCGCCCGCACATGCTTGAGTCCGAGCGTCGCCGCCGCCTCGCCGACGAAACGCGCCTTCTTGCCCGTGCCGTCGATGGCCGTGATCCGCCACGCCAGCCGCGCGATCGCCAGCGGAACAGCCGGGAACCCCGCCCCCGTGCCAACGTCCAGCAGCCGCAACCGGTCGGCCGCCGCCACTTCAGGCACGAGCAACAAGCTCAGCGAGTCCGCGTAATGCTTGACCGCCGCGTCGGCCGGCGAGGTGATCCGCGTCAGGTTGAACTGCCGATTCGCCGCCAGGACCAACTCGAGGTGTGCCCACATCGCCGCCCGCTGCTCGGCCAGCAGGTCCAAACCCATCCCCGCCAGCGCCTCGCGCAGCACCGCGTCGAACTCCGCCTTGGCCTCGGTGTTTGCCGACACATCTTGCGTCATAGCATCCCATCATACCCGCTGTCCGCGTTCTTGCCGCTACCGCGATTGCAGCCGGCACCGGCTATGGTTAGAGTGCATACAGAATCAGTCGATCCGAGCCGTCCCCGTCATGGGGCGGCCCCGACGTATCACCAAGACGAAAGGAATGTTGCCTCGTGCCTCAGATTGCTCCACTTTGCGGCCTGCGATACAACCCCGACCGCTTCGCCGGCGAGTTCTCGAAGCTCATCGCTCCCCCCTACGACGTGTTGAGTGCCCAGGACAAAGCCGCCCTGCTGGCCCAACACGACCGAAACATCGTCCGCGTCGACCTGCCCCACGTGCCGCCCAAGAGTGCCGGCCCCGACGAACTTTACGCCCAGGCGGCTGACGCCCTGCAGCAATGGATCGCGGACGGCACGCTCATTCGTGAGGACCGCCCCGCCCTCTACGTCTATCACCAGGAGTACACCCACGCCGGCCGGGCCTTCACCCGCAAGAAGCTCTTCGCCCGCATGAAGCTCGAACCCTTCGGCACCGGCACCGTGTTCCCCCACGAGCACACCTTTGGCGGCCCCAAAGCCGACCGGCTCAAGCTCATGCAAGCCACCCGCTGCCAGCTCTCGGCGGTGTTCGGCTTGTTCAGCGACCCCGACGGCAACGTCGGACGCGTTCTCGCGGTCGAGAGTCGGCCGCCGGACGTCACCGCCGAACTCGACGGCGTGACCAACCGCATGTGGGTGGTCACCGACGAGGCCGCCATCCAAGCCGTCGCCGACCTGCTGGCTGACAAGCCCATCTACATCGCCGACGGGCACCACCGCTACGGCACAGCGATCAACTACCTCGACAGCCTGCCGGACGCGGCCGATCTGCCCCCCGACCACCCCGCCCGCTTCATCCTCATCGGGCTGTGCGCCATGGAAGACCCCGGGGCGGTCATCCTGCCCACACACCGCGTGCTCAGCGGTTTCGGCGAGATGCCCCCCTCCGAAGTGCTCGCGTCGCTCCGCCAGGGCCTCGATTTGGTCAAGGCCGATCACCACAACCTCGCACCCGACCACCTGCTGCCGGCCGGCTCGCCGCACGACCTCGCTGTCTATGTCGCCAGCGTGGACCAGTTCTATCTCGGCCGGTTCACCCGCCGCAACACCCTTGCTTCGCTCGCCCCCGACCAAAGCCCCGCTTGGCGGCAGCTCGACTTGGCATATCTGCACAGCTACCTGATCGACGAGTTGATCACCCGGCAAGTGCTCGGCGGCGCCGAACCCGTCATCCAGTACCTCAAGGCCGCCGACCAGGCCATCACCGCCGCCCGACAATGCAACGGCCTGGCCCTGATCTGCAAGCCCTGCACCATGGCCCAGCTCAAAGCGGTCAGTGACGCCGGCGATCTCATGCCGCAAAAGAGCACGTACTTCTACCCTAAACTGGCTACTGGCCTGGTGATTAACCCGCTGGAGTGACGGCCAGAGGACGCCCCTGCTCGCCGTCATGTCAGACGCGAGCGATAGTCAGGCCGCAGGCTTGCCGAACCTCACGCATGGTTTCGGCGGCGACTTCGCGGGCCCGACGGGCGCCGTCGGCGAGGATGCGGTCAACCTCTTCCGGGTGAGCCGACAACTCCTGGTAACGCTTGCGGGCCGGCCCAAGGACCGTGGAATACAGCTCGAAGAGTCGCTTCTTGACCTCGCCGTAACCCGTGCCGCCGCGGCGATACCGCTCCTCCCAATCGCGGGTCTCATCGGCGTCGGCGAACAGCCGCAGCAGGGCCAGGACATTGCACTTGGCGGGATCCTTCGGCGACTCGACCGGCGTCGAATCCGTCACCATGGACATGATCCGCTTGCGGGCCTGCTTCTCCGGGCAGAACAGCTCCACCGCGTTGTCGTAGCTCTTGCTCATCTTGCGGCCGTCGACACCGGGGATCACCGCCACCTCTTCGCGGATCAGCGGCTCGGGGCGCACGAGGATCTCACAGCCAAACGCCTGGTTGAACTTGGTCTGGATGTCTTGGGCGATCTCGATGTGCTGCTTCTGGTCCTGCCCGACAGGCACGAACTTGGGCTTGACGATGAGAATATCGGCAGCCTGCAGGACGGGGTAAGCGAACAAGCCGTGGTTGGGCAGCAGGCCCTGGGCGACCTTGTCCTTGTACGAGTGGCATCGCTGCAGCAAGCCCATCGGTGTCACGCACGAGAGAATCCAGGTCAGCTCCGTCACCTCGGGCACGTCCGTCTGCCGGTAGAACACCGTGCGCCGCGGATCGAGACCCAACGCAAGATAGCCCAGGGCCACCTCGCGGGTGTACTCCTCAATGAGCTTGCCGTCGTTGAGGCTGGTCAGGGCATGGTACGTGGCAATGAAGTAGAAGCAATCATGGGCCTCCTGAAGCTCAATCTGCGGCTTCATCGCCCCGAAGTAGTTGCCCAAATGCAGACGACCCGATGGTTGAATACCCGACAATACCCGCATGGTCATTCTCGCTATCTACACTGCCTTGAACTGCCATCTCCACAGCCTGGCCGCCCACACGGCGGCCGCCGCCACGGTCACATACCGATCCCCACCACGTAGCGGAAAATCAAGTCGACGGGCGGCATGATCAGCATCTCCAGAACACTGACCGAAGTCGCGTGTCCGATGATGATCAATCCCAGAATGGCGAACGGCCCGAAGTGAGCCGTCTCGGCAAACCGCTGCTGCCGTTCCGGCGGAAGCAACTGCATCACAATGTGGAAGCCGTCCAACGGAAACAGCGGCAGACAGTTGAACACTGCCAGCCCCACGTTAATCAGCACGGCGACGAGCCCCATCATGAACGCGGCCCGGAAGCGAGGATCAGCCTCGTCTCCGATCACCTCGAGCGGCCCACCACCCACCATCAACAGCAACCTAAGGAGCAAGGCAAACACAATCGCCTGAGCCAGATTGCTCAGTGGGCCGGCCGCCGTCGAGACAAGGATGCCCCGCCGTCGATCATGGAAGTTCAACGGATTGATCGGTACGGGCTTAGCCCACCCGATCGGGGCGAACATCAGACAGATGGCCCCCAGCGGATCAAGGTGCTTGAGCGGGTTGAGTGTCAGCCGGCCCTGGAGATAGGCCGTCGGGTCTCCCATGCGATAGGCGAAGTACCCATGGCAGAACTCGTGCACGGTCAGCGCGAGCAGCACGATGGGCACGCGAATCATCAGCTCAACAGGATCCAGGCTGAACAAGGCCGGATTCCCCAATACCACGGCCCCGGCGGCAGGGCCCCAGCGTATGCGACCGAAGCGATCCGCAGCCCGGCCCTGCCCGCCGACCGGCGTCCCGGATCATGCATGGTTCTTCGGTACCCGGCAGCTGCCGTAAAGTCAAGCTGCCCCTCGCCGGACGACACGCATGCCTCGCTTGATGTTCCCGCTGGGACGCGGGATACTGGGGGCCCGACGCGGGTGCCCCCCGCGGGATATTGGGGCCGCCTCGCGTCGCGAGTCCGGGCAGGAGGCCGGCATGCCCAGAGGGTAATGCTCTGATGCCCGCTGGGGCAAACCCGACGGCTTGCAGCGGGTTGGCACTTGGGGCCGCGTCGGCGAGGACATAGTGTGACAGAGAACGAGATCCGCCTCTTGGTCCTCGACGTGGACGGCGTGCTGACCGACGGTGGGCTGCTCTTTGATGAAGACGGCCGGGCGCTGCGGCGGTTCCACATCCGCGACGGCTTGGGCATCGCCATGTGGCGCTTGGTGGGCCGGCGGTCGGCAATCTTGACCTCCAAACGGTCGGCGGCTATCGAGGCTCGGGCCAACATGCTGCGAATCGACTTGGTGGAGCAAGGTGCCGAGGACAAGCTGCCCGGCCTGGAGCGGATCCTGGCCGAGACGGGAGTCAGCGCCCGACAGACCGCGTACGTGGGTGACGACCTCCTGGACTTGGTCGCGATGCGGCGAGTCGGGTATCCGATCGCCGTCGCCGACGCGGTCCCCGAGGTCCGCCGTGCCGCCCGATTTGTCACCAGCCATCCCGGCGGGCACGGGGCGGTTCGCGAGGCGATCGAGCACCTGCTCAAGCGTGACCAGGCATGGGACGCAGCCGTCCGCGCCATCGGGGCCGACCGCGGCAGCGAGTGAGCCCACAAACAAAGAGAACATCCGTGCTCAGGAAGATCATTCTCGTCGTCGCTACCTTCGCCCTGGCCTGTGTCGCCTTCGCCATCTATCAGTGGCGAGACGAAGCGACAGGGTTCAGGCGTGCAACGCACCGCCAAGTTCCCACCCTCCAGCCCAAAGCGACGCCCCTCAGCAGCGCCACCCAGGCGGCCGACAGGCAAAGCCCCGCCTTGCTCTTCAAGGACGCCAGGATACCGCCCGGAGAGAGGTCGGTCGCCAGGCTCTATGACCCCAGCACAGGCGAGGCGAGAATCATCTTCCAGACCAAGGAGTGGGAACCGGTCAGCGACACCGAGCTGTATCTCCGCGAACCGTCCGCCCGGGTACTGCTCCCCGGAGGGCAACTCGCCTATGTCCGCTCCGATGAGGGGAACATCAAGGTCCAGATTGACGACAACGGTAATGTCAACCCCAAGAGCGGCCGGTTCGTCGGCCATGTCAGCATCTTCGTGGACCTGTCCGACCCCGAAGAGCGACGGAAGAACTCGGACTCGGCCCAGCCGGAGCAGCATCCCGAGGCCGTGGTCAGGATCTGGCTCGACGACGCCAGCTTCGATCTTGACCTGGCTCGGCTGCAAAGCGACGGCGATGTTCTGGTCCAGAGTTCGCGAGGCAGCATTGAGGGCCGTGGGCTGGAACTGGCCTGGAGCGAAGTGGATCGCCGGGTCAAACTCCTGCGTGTCGTCGAGGGTCGCCGGGCAACGCTCCAAGGACCGGGCCTCAAGCAGTTCGGCGCGCTTCCGGGCGACACCGCGGAGGTCGTATCCCAGCCAGGAAGCCAACCGGCCGACCCCGCGGGAGAACAACCCTCGGGAACGTCCGGCTCGAACGCCACCGGCACGGTGACGGCCGCCCTGCCCGGCCAGATGCAACCCAAGCCTGCCGCAGGCGAGACACCGACTCAAGGCGGACAGTCCTTCCACACGTCGCCGGGAGCCACCATCTCCTTCCTTGAGCCGGAGCGAGGCCCGTCGGACGACCGAATCGACACCTACCAGCTCATCTTCCGCGATCAGGTCGTCGCCCGGCAGAAGGACGGCATCAAAGTGCTCGGCGAATTGCGGGCCGACGTGCTGACCGTGCTGGCTGACTTCGGCCGAGAGGAGCGAGGCGCGGTGCAACAGGTGCCCAACGGTCAATCCGCCCAATCAGCGCCCGCGAGAAGCTCCCCGGATGATTCGAAAGGGACGCCACTGGCCCAGCAGGACAGCGGTACGACGATTGAGCTGCTCTGGACGGGAGAGGTGCTCTTGAAGCCTGTGCCCAGTCCCACGACGCGGGAGGCCGACCCGGACACCCCCAAGCGTTTCCACCTCCTGGCCGAGGGAGACAAGGTCACCGTCCGTGACGCCCGCCAGGGAGCCGCCGTATGCCGCCGCCTTGAATACCACATGGAGGACAAGCGGATCTGGCTGACGGGTGCGCCCGGCCTACCGGTCGAACTCCTGTCCGGCCCTGACAGCCGGATCACCGTCGAGCGAAGCTTGTTCTTCGACTATCCGACCGGCATAGCCAAAATCGAGGGGGCGGGACAGATGGTCCGCCGCCGTACCGACGCAGAGAATGGGGCATCGCCGATAGAGCGTGAGGCATCCGGTCTGCGGATGGCCTTAACCGACAGCCCCGGCGATGTGCGGCTGGCCTGGACCGAACGTGGGGAGCTGCGTTTTGATCGTACCAAACCCTCCTCCGGCGAGACCACGGAGGCAACGGCCCCAGGGCAACAGCAGGTTACCTATCTCAAGCATGCCACCTTCGTCGGTGGGGTAGACATGAGCATGCCGGGGCAGTCCGTCGCGGCGGACCTTGTCGAGGTCAGCTTCCTGCCACCCATTCCGGGTGAAGATAAACCAAGCGAACAGTCGGGCCCCTTGCCGGGCGGCTTGTCCGGGGACCGTCTGACGGCTGAACACATCCTCGCGACCGGGCGCGTCCGCATGAGCCAGGATACCAGCCGGGATGGTCACCGTTACGGACCGCGCCGGACCGACCTCGTGACTTGCGATCGCCTCGATGTGCGCATGACCGTCGACGAGGGCGGACGTAACGTCCCCAGCCAGGGACGCGCTTCAGGCGAAGTCGTCGCCCGCCAGACGGTGCAGGATTACCGTGGGCCCATTCCGTGGGGCCCGCCGCAACTGCGCGAGATCCGAGCGGGCGAGGAGATGATCATCGAGATGGCATCGGTGCCCCGCCCGGTGACGGACACCGAACGCGAGCGACTCGAAGCGTACGGCCGGCGACAGGGCTATACCCCCGACTCGCCGGAATGGCAGAGGCAAGTCCAGCGACTCCAGAGCCGCCGCGACATCATCATCACGCAGTTGATAGCCCGTGGCGACGTCGCGGCCAGCGATGCCCGACAAAACCTTAACGACTTGGCGGGTAGCTCGCTCGAATGCTCATTTGACCAAACCGGGCAGATGACCAAAGCCCTCATCCTCGGTTGGCCGGACCGCCCCGCTTACGTGGATCACAACACTTTCGCCATCCGCGGGCAGCAACTAAGCCTCGATATGACCACCGAATCGGTGGAAGTGCCCGGGGAAGGTATGCTGCGGTTCTACAACGACCAAGACCTCGACGGCCGCTCTCTTCGCAAACCGATCCCCGTCGTGGTAGCCTGGGACCGGCAGATGTGGCTCCGCGGGCAAGAAGATGCCGGAACCTTCACCGGCAACGTGCGCGTCACCTCAGAGAACAACGTCCTCGAAGCGCAAGAGATGCGCCTGCGGTTCTCCCCCGCCCCAAAGGCAGAGGTATCGGCTTCGGCCCCCGCGGCCGGCATTCCCCGACTGCTCGCAAGCATGGCCCGCGGCGCACGCGACGCGGACCGTCGCCCCCAAAACAGCGCCCCGATCCAACGCGTCCGCAAACGACTCGAACGACTCGACGCCTTCGGTGACGCGGTCATCCTCTCCTCCGCCTATCAGGAGCCGGCCCCACAAACCACCGCGGTGGCTCGATTCGTGGCAAGCCTCGTGCCCGAGGCACTGCTCGCCCCCGCTCCCCAGCCCACCCCGTCGCCGGGCTCCTCTCGTCTCTTGAGCCGTGTGCGCCTGGCAGGCCCCAGAATGCGTATCGACCTCGCCGAGGAGCAGTTGCTCGTCGAAGGCGAAGGCAATCTACTCGTCGAGGACTACCGCCTACCAACATCCGGAACGCGCCGCCAGACCGCCGCCGCCGGGTTCCTCTCCGGCGACGCGTTACCTGGGCTCGACGGCGGTGGCGGCCCCAGCCAAACCCTCTTCACCTGGGAAAACTCGATGACCTTCCTCAACAAGAACAACATCGCCGTCTTCGACCGAAAGGTCGTCATGCGCCACCGAGCCGGCGAGGAAATGGTCTTGGCTGGTCAGCTTGAAGCCGCTCTCAAGCTCGACGAGGCTGTCCGGCGACGCATACGAAGCCGAACCGCCAATCTCACCTGCGACAACCTGCGGGCCGAGTTCCAGAGAAACCCCTCACGCAAGCGCCTCGACTCCTCACCCCTTTCGCAAGCCACCAGCCTGCACGGCTTCCGCGCCTGGGGTAACGTCTACCTCATGGATCACGACGCCAAAGCCCAGAGAACCGCATCAGGAACCATCATTGCCTACAACCGCGCCTCCGGGCTGGTCGAGGTCGGGGGCAGCGCCTCCCGACAAGCTGTGATCGAGGAGACCGATGC
Source organism: Phycisphaerae bacterium (assembly GCA_012729395.1). Classification (GTDB taxonomy): domain Bacteria; phylum Planctomycetota; class Phycisphaerae; order UBA1845; family PWPN01; genus JAAYDF01. The sequence goes on along the minus strand of JAAYDF010000344.1, from coordinate 11,836 downwards.
CGCCACCGGACGGCTCAACGGCCACTGGAATGGCGACAGCCTCGAATGGAACCTCAATACCGGCATCATCCAGACCCGCCGCGGCAGTATCTTGCGGTGAACGGGAAGGCTGAAGGTGAAAGGTTGAAGGCCAAAGGTTGAAGGCGAAAGGGGAAAGGCGGAAGGTTGAAGGCGGAAGGCCAAAGGCCAAAGGCGGAAGGGAAAAGGCGGAGGACCAAACGCGACGGGGAACAAATACCAGATTGGAGCTACAACCTGGGACAGGAACAGACCCAAGCACCTCGCGTGCTCAACCATCGGCCGGCTTGCCGCTTCGCGGCCACGCACGCGAACCCCTTCCACTTGTACTCCCTGCCCATCGATGCCCAGGCTCGTACCCTGACATCCAATACCCCCGCCTCACCAACCAGACGTCCGAGCGCTCAGAACCTGCGTTGACGATCCATCAGAAACTGGACCAGCGCCCGGTCAAAACTCATCGAGGTGTCGACCTGGACGAAATCCGCTCGCATGGCGGATGCCTCGCGGCGATATCGCTCGGCGAGCGCACGCAACGCCTCCAGGTACGCCGACCGCAGCCCGTCCGGCTGAACGGTCAGTCGCCCGCCAGTCTCCGGATCCTCGAACGTGCAAAGCCCCTCGAACGGAAACGCCGCCTCGGTCCAATCCAACACCTGGAAAAGAATGATCTCGTGCCCGCGGAAATGCAGATGATGCAGAGCCTCGATCGTGGCGTCGACGTCGGCCAGGAAGTCGCTCAGCACAATCATCAGCCCACGCTTGCGGACCCGCGCGGCCATCTCGTGCAGGGCCGACGACAAGCCCAGGTCCGATCGGTCCGGCGACGGGCGAACGCCAGCCAACTCGCCGATCAACCGCATCAGATGCCCGCGTTTGCTGCGGGCCGGCAGGAACAATCGCAACCGGTCGTCGAACCGGGCCAGCCCCACCGCGTCCTGCTGGCTGATCATCAGGTAGCCCAAGGCCGCGGCCAGGCAGATCGCGTAATCAAGTTTGCTCAGTCGCCCCACCCGCCGCGCCTCGGCCTGCGATGGGTAATCCATGCTGGCTGAGGTATCGACCAGCAGGTAGCACTCCAGGTTGGTCTCGGCCTGATACTTGCGGATGAAGAAGCGGTCGGTCCGGGCGTAGACCGCCCAGTCGATGAGCCGCAGGTCATCGCCCTGTTCGTACTTGCGGTGCTCGGAGAACTCGACGGAGAAGCCCTGGAAAGGCGAACCGTGCAGCCCGCTGAGAAAGCCCTCGACGATGAAGCGGGCCCGAAGGTCAAGCCGTTGCACCTGGGCAATCACGTCCGGCCGAAGGTAACGCGTCGCAGAGGTCATAAGCACCCGTAGCGGTCGCCCCCCGTGGCGACCGGCAGTAACCGTAGCGGTCGCCCCCCGTGGCGACCGGCGTCAGCGCCGCCCAACGAGCCCCAAGCGCCAGCGCGGGGAACGCGGAGCGTAAGCGACGTACACGGTCCCGGCAGAGCACATCCGCATCCTGCCCACGGATGCATCCACCGAACCGTGGCGACCGGCAGTAACCGTAGCGGTCGCCCCCCGTGGCGACCGGCGCCAGCGCCGACCAACGAGCCCAAAGCGCCAGCGCGGGGAACGCGGAGCGTAAGCGACGTACACGGTCCCGGCAAAGCACATCCGCATCCTGCCCACGGATGCATCCACCGAACCGTGGCGACCGGCAGTAACCGTAGCGGTCGCCCCCCGTGGCGACCGGCGCCAGCGCCGACCAACGAGCCCCAAGCGCCAGCGCGGGGAACGCGGAGCGTAAGCGACGTACACGGTCCCGGCAAAGCACATCCACAGCCCGCGCACCCTGCCCGGACAGGCGACCGCTACTCGCTGAAGATCTCGTAGCACCGGGCGTCGCGACACGCGGGACGACGTAGCTCCACCGTGATCACCCCGTCGTGGTCGCAACGATACACTTCGCACACCGGCTCATTCGAAAAACGATCCGTGGTCTCGATCTCGGTCGGTGCCAGCTCAGCGGTCAGCGACTGGGCCGGATCATATGGGAACAGGATATCCGACCAAGTGCGGACCCCGTCCGCAGGCAACCCGTCCGACCCGATCGCCGTGCATTCGAGATAGCGCAGATGGCCGACATTGTGAGCGGGGTGATAGCGGGCGACCTTCTCCAGCGGCGGCTCACCGCGACGAGGGATCGGTGTGCCGGCCGGGAAGATGGTATCGAACGTCTCGACCCGTCCATGGTCGCGTAGCCGCAGCAGTCCGAAGTGCCGGGCGAACACGTCGCGGTAGCTCACCCGGTCCATCGCACAGATCGCCGCACCCATGGCCACCGAGCGGAACGGCTTGTCCGTGAGCACCACCCGGCTGTCCGGGAATGCCGCGGAGACCATCTCGGCCACCAGGGGCAGCTTCGAGGATCCACCGACCAGGTAGACCGTCAGGCGACCGGCCTCCGTGATATTCGGCTGCCGCTTGGCCGCCGACTCGATGACCTCGCCCAGCAGCACCACGGCTGGTGCCAGTCGCGGCCGGATTCGCTCGTAATACGCGTCCACCGGCAGCGAGACGGGGTGACCCTTGAGCCCGAAGTCCATCGGATTCAGAAAGAGGCTCCGCACCGCCCCCGTCGAGATCGACTCCTTCTGCGACCGGGCCTGCCGCAGCAACGCGTGCCGAGTCAACGGCGACACCGTCTCCGGCGAACCGCCCAACCGATCCAGGAACATGTTCACCAGAACTTGGTCGAGATCGTCGCCGCCGAGGCTTTCGATACCCGCCGAGGCCAGAACGCGGAAGCTCTGCCCCTCAACCCAGACCATGGAGGCATCGAAGGTTCCGCCGCCGAGATCGAAAACCGCGACCGCCATGGGTTCGGTGACCGCTCGGCGGGATCGCCCCGCGGTGAGGCAATCCGCCAGCTCGATGGCTGAGGCGGTCGGCTCGTTGAGGGTATCCAACACCTGGAAGCCCGCCGCCCGGAAGCACGAGCGGGTGACATGCCGCTGGGCCCCGTTGGCGTTGGCCGGCCAGGTGATCACCGTCTCCAGCGGCTCGTCGTCGGCGAGGCCCTGCGATTGCCGGATCGAGCCGGCCAGCGCGGATAGAAAACCGGTCAGCAGCTCGACGACGTCCAGATCGTCCGCCTCGCCTTCCCGCCCTGCTGCAAAGGAGAGTCGCTGGCCCGCCACGTAGTCGCGCAGATGTCGCTTCAGCGACGGCAGGTAGATGCCATCACACAGCGGCCCCAGTTGGGCGAATCGCCGGTCGGCCTCGACGCCGTACCAGCGCTCACCGCTCTTGCCGTCGATCAGGATCGCCGAGGGGAATGCATCTTGCACGATCGTGCCCGCCCCTGTGCTCGCCTGATGGTTGGCGATCGAGAACATGCCGCGGTCGTGGACGACGGCCAACGTGTTCGTCGTTCCAAAGTCAATGCCGAGTCTGGCCATCGGACTACCTCCGGTTGACCAGGATGCGTGCCGCGGCCAGGATCTTCCCGCGCGTCGAGCGGAAGCCCGGCTGGAGTGTCTCCGCGACACTGCCCTGCTCCAAATCCTCGCGACGCGCCTCGCCGACCGCCAAGTGAATCAGCGGATCGAACGGCTCGCCGATCCGCGGTGTGAACAACTGCACACCGGCCAGTTGCAGGACGTGGTCCAGTGTTTCCAGACCGCGCTGGTGGAAATCGTCGCCCTGGACCGGGTTTGCATCGCCGTCGCCACCGGCCCGCTGGGCTAACTCATTGCGCAGGGCGATCAGCGGCGGGAGCATCTCCGCCTGCTGATCCTCGACCACCTCGGCCACCAGTCGCTGGAAGGTCGCCGTCGCCCGATCCAACGGGGCGGTCCGCACCACCACCTGACCGCGTCCGCATTGGGTGCTGGCCAGCTCGGTCAGCTTGGCCAGGGCGGCGTTCATCTGGTTGTTTAAGGCTTCGATGGCCGCGGCAATATCCGCCTCCGCACGACTCAGCAACTGATCGGCGAGATCCTCTTTTGTGAGGGCCGCACCCGTTGGGCCGACCTTCCCGGCCGACTTCGCGGAAGGCCGTGTCGCACGCGTTCCCGCTCGCTTGCCCGACTTGGCGGGTCTGGTGCCGCCCGATGAATCCGCGGCGACCTCGGAAACCCTGCCCGCTTTCGCTTTGGACGCCCCCGGCTGCTTCCGCGATGCTGTGGACTTGGATTTCGGCTGTCCGCCGGCCCCCTGCCTCCCAGAGGCCGACCTCCCGCCCGAAGGTGTGGTCTTCCCTGACATCGTTCTACCCCTTTCGTGCGTCATGCGCCTACCAGGGCATTATAACGCCCGCACCCAGGACGGCCAGCCGGCGGCGCGTTATCTCATGCCAACGCGACCTGCAACGCGTGCCTTACTTGACCGCCCGCACCGGCACCGCTTTCCCGGTGCGCGAAGACTCACGGGCCGCCAACGCCACCGCCAGAGCCGCCCCGCCCGTGTCGATGCCCATCCCCAGATCAGAGTTCTGCTTGAAAGCTTTCACTACTTCGCCTATCTCGATCTGCCAGCCGCCGTGCGTCGGTTCGGCATCCACAACCCGCGTCGTCATCTTCGCCCGCTTCTTCATGTCCGGCGTGATCTTGCCGGTGGTCACGGTGAGCTGCCCCGCGTAGTTCTCCACGATGCAGCCCTTGTCCCCCATGATCTCCACCCCGCTGAAGCCCGAGGGACTCGTCCAGCCGACCTCGATGTAGCCCAGAGCTCGCGAGCGTGCGAACTCCAGAAGAATGACCGCGTTGTCATCAACCTGAATGGGTTTGCGGAGCGTGCGAACCATGGCTTGCACGCTCTTGACCGGCCCCATCTGCCAGAGAACCTGATCGATGGCGTGGATGCCCATGTCCAAGAGAGCCCCGCCGCCGGCCAGCTTCGGGCTGTAGAACCAGTCATCCTTGGCCCAGCCGGGATACGGGCCGGCGTGCGCCAGCCGCATACGAATCATGTACGGCTCGCCAATGACCCCTTCGGCCAACATCTTGTGAATCTTGCGGTTACCGCGCATGAACCGATGCGAAAAGCCGACGATCAGCCGACGATGGTTCCGCTTGATCGCGGCCCGCACCGCGGCGATCTCCTTGAGACTCAGTGCCGGCGGCTTCTCCAGAAGCACGTGGGCGCCGTGTTCGAGACCCGCGATGGCGTGTTCCGCGTGAAACAGATTCGGCGAACAGACGGAAACGATGTCCAGATCCTCCGCCTTGAGCATCTTGCGGCAGTCGTCGTACGTGCGGAGCCCGGGCTTGATCTTCTCCGCCTCACGTCGCCGCTGGGCGACCGGGTCGCACGCCGCCACCAGCTCGACGCCGGGGCACTTGGCGTAACCCGGCAAATGCATCATCTGAGCGATCGAACCACACGCGATCACACCCGCCTTGAGTGTCTTGGCCACAGGGAGACTCCTTGCATAACTCACTTGATGCGTGCGGACCCGCTGCCAGCGCCAGGCAAACGGCATCGGCACGGATAAACGGTAGGATAACGCAAACAAGCCGAATTGCCACCACACCAACAGCGGCGGCGGACCGAGCCGCGACCGTCAGGAAGCGGCCTTCGGATATGTGGCGTGCTTCTGGAAGATCCACTCCCTTACGGTCGCGGCTCTGCTGCCTGCCCTTGTGCCTGTGTGCCTTTGTACCTTTGCGCCTGTGTGCCTTCCTGCTTCCTCAAGGTCGCGGCCCTTCCTCTCGACGCGTGGATGCTCCAGGGGTAGACTCTCGGCCATCAGGAACCGGACGCCCTTGCCGGTGCGTCCCCGACAGGAGCAATCACCATGAGTGAGCCAGGCACCTTGCCACCCGCAGGCGACGTGATCCAGTACGACGACTTCGCTAAGGTCAAGCTACGCGTGGCCCGGGTCATCGAGGCCCACGATCACCCGAGGGCGGACAAGCTGATCGTGCTGAAGATCGACCTGGGGACCGAGCAGCGGCAGATCTGCGCCGGTCTGCGGGGCCAGTACGAGGCCGCCGCGCTGGTCGGCCGCAATATCATCGTGGTCACCAACCTTGCGCCGCGGATGATGCGCGGCGAGGAGAGCAACGGGATGCTCCTGGCGGCCAGCAACGCCGACCATACCCGGGTCATTTTGCTGACCCCCGACGCGGACATCGAGCCGGGCTCCGCTGTCAGCTGACCCGAGCCCGGGGACCGGAATCGCAGGTCGGGAGTCGGGCGAAGAGCGTACACGCCTTCGCCGGTCACCGTCGCTGGCGGCCGAGTGCCCCTTAACTCCATGTATCAGATGATGTTATAGCGTTAGCTGGAGGCGGATCTTCATCGGGTGGTGTGGATGCGGCGTCCGCGTTTGTGGGGTTCAGGGGGAATGCTGCCAGGAGGGTGGATTTCTGTCCTCTGGAACCCGGGGACTAGCGTCCCCGGCTCGTGGGCGGGATGGCGCCTTGACCTGCGGCGGCCGACGAGTAAGATAAGGGGCTCGTTGGCTTTACAGGCACGTAGCCTGACAACGTGAACACCCACCCCCATGCGAATGCGGGAGCGAAGATGCGCAGCGCGGCAATGAAGTCCTACATGGCCAAGCCCGGCGAGGTCGGCGGCGAATGGTTCGTGGTTGACGCCACGGACAAGGTTCTCGGCCGGATGGCGACCCGGTTGGCGACGATCCTGATGGGCAAGCATCGGCCTACCTATACCCCTCATACGCTGACCGGCGACTGTGTCGTGGTGGTCAACGCGGAGAAGGTCAAGCTGACTGGCCGCAAGATGGAAAACAAGACCTACCAGCGGTACACCTACTACAACAGCGGGCAGAAGACTGAGACGATCGCCAAGGTCATGAAGGAGCACCCGGATCGGGTGATCCGGCTGGCGGTACGGCGGATGCTTCCGAAGAACAAGCTGGGGCGTGACATGCTGAGCCGGCTGAAGATCTACGCCGGCCCTCAGCACCCCCACCAGGCGCAGACGCCCAAGCCTCTGGAGTTGGCCCTCTGAGGATGGACGTTGAGAGACGATTTTTTTGCGACGACGCGACGAGCAGACAGGACCACCTGATAACCTGACGAGGAAATGAACGTGGCAGAGAACGAAGTTCAGACGGCCGAACAGGCCGGTTCCGCGACGATCCCCGCTCCCGACCAGAAGAAGCATTACTTCTGGGGTACCGGCCGGCGCAAGACCGCCGTGGCCCGCGTCCGTTTGCGGGCCGGCAGCGGCAAGTTCGAGATCAACAAGCGTTCGCTCGAGCAGTACTTCTCCGAGGACAAGGATCGCCAGGACGCCGTCGCGCCGCTCAAGGCGACGGAGACGTTGGGCAAGGTGGACGTGTTCGTGAACGTGGCCGGCGGCGGGTACAGCGGGCAGGCCGGCGCGATTGTGCTGGGCGTTGCTCGGGCGCTCAAGACCGCCAATGCCGAGTACGAAGACGCGCTCCGCAACGGCGGTTACCTGACACGTGACAGCCGGATGGTCGAGCGGAAGAAGCCCGGCCGTGCCGGTGCCCGCCGAAGCTTCCAGTTCTCGAAGCGGTAAGCGCACGCCGACGGAGCATACGCAAAGATCTTCACGACCCCGGCGACGTGTTGCCGGGGTCGTTTCTCATTCAGCAACAAAGGGCTTTCCATGGCGGACCAACCGAAAGTGCGCGTGGCCATCATCGGGGCGACGGCTTATACCTCGCGTGAGACGCTCCGCTGGCTGCTGCGACACCCTCAAGTGACCATCGTCGCGTTGTGCTCGCGTCGGGATCCGCAGCCGCATATCGCGGAGGTCTTTCCCGAGTTTACCGGTCGGCTGGACATGCGCTGCGAGGCAATCGACCCGGCGGCGTTGAAGGGACGAGCGGACGTAGCCCTGCTCTGCCTGCCCAACGGGGTCACCATGAGCTACGTCCCCACGCTACTGAACGCGGGGCTGCGGGTGATCGACTTCTCGGCCGACTACCGACTGAAGGAGCCGGCCGAGTACCAACAATGGTATGGCAAGGTCCACACCGACTTGGCGAACCTGGAACACGCGGTGTACGGCCTGCCGGAGCTATACCGCGAGAGGATCCGCACCGCCCAGGTCATCGCGAACCCCGGGTGCTATCCGACGTCAGCGGTACTGGGGATTGTGCCGCTGCTCAAGGCTGGGCTGATCGACCCGCACGAAGTGATCGTGGACGCGGCCAGCGGTATCAGCGGGGCCGGGCGGGAGCCCAAGCCGGAGCACCATTTTCCCGAGCGTCATGAGAACTTCGAAGCCTACAAGATCGGCGAACACCGCCATATGGTGGAGATCGAGCGGGTGCTGGACGCGCAGGTGCGAGGCGGCAAGACGTCGGTCATCTTCACACCGCACCTGGTGCCCATGGAGCGGGGCATCCTCTCGACGATTTACCTCAAGCCGGTGCAGCCGGTCTCTGCGGAGCATGTCAACCAAGTGCTGGCCGAGGCGTACGACGGCGAGCCGTTCATTCGGCTGCGTGTGCCCCCACCGCGTACGGCGGACGTGGCCCACAGCAATTTTTGCGACATGTCGGCCCGGGTCGTGAAGTCGCGGATCATCGTCCTGTCGGCGGTCGACAACATGGTCAAGGGCGCGGCTGGGCAGGCGATTCAGAACATGAATGTCATGTTTGGCCTGGAGGAGACGGCGGGGCTGCTGGCGTGAATGCTTGCGGTCCTGATTGACTGAGCCGCGGCAGGGGGGAAAGGGAGAGGGAAAGGGAAAGGGACAGGCACAGAGGCACAAAGACATACAGATGGGAGGCGGATTGCAGTGGCTCCCTGGGCGGGGGTAGGCGATCCGTTGCGAGGTGTAGTATGAGCAACCTGACGATCACCAGTGCACAGGGCTTTCGGGCGGGGACGGCGACCTGCGGCATCAAGCAGAGCGGCAAGACGGACGTGGGCATTCTGGTCGCCGACAGTCCCTGCACGGCGGCGGCAGTATTCACCAGCAACCGATTCTGCGGGGCGCCGATCGTCGTCGGGCGTGAACACGTCCGCCGGGGGCGACTGCGGGCCATCGTGGTCAACAGCGGCTGCTCGAACGTGGCCACAGGCGAGCGTGGGGTCGCCGATGCCCGGGCGATGTGCGCCCACTTGGCCGCCGCCATCGGAGCCCGGCCGACCGAGGTGCTGCCATCGAGCACCGGGGTGATCGGCGAGTTCCTGCCGATGGCCAAGGTCCGCGTGGGCATCGACGCCGCGGCGGCGGTGCTGTCCGCCTCCGTCCGGGCCGGCCGAGCGTTTGCCGAGGCGATCATGACCACGGATACGCGGGTCAAGCTGGCGGGCGAACGGTTCCGCATCGGGCGGACGACGGTGACGGTGGCCGGCTGCTGCAAGGGCAGCGGCATGATCGCTCCGAACATGGCCACGATGCTGGGTTACCTGACGACCGACGCGGGTCTGGCGCCCGCCCAGCTTCGGCGGCTACTCAAGGCGGCTGTCGAACCCACGTTCAACCGGGTGACGGTCGATGAGTGCGAATCGACGAGCGATACGGTGGCGATGCTGGCCAGCGGGCTGGCGTGTGCGGTGACGGGCGGCACGGCCGAGGCCCGTTTCGCGGCCGGCCTGCGGGCGGTGTGCGAATCGCTGGCCTACCAGATTGCCGCCGACGGCGAAGGGGCCACGCGGGTGCTGGAGGTTGCCGTCCGCGGTGCACGCAACCCGCGTGACGCTCACGCCGCCGCTCGGGCCATTGCGGTGAGCCCGCTGGTCAAAACCGCGGTGCACGGCGGGGATCCCAACTGGGGCCGCATCGTGCAGGCGCTCGGCCAGACGCGGGTGACGTATCGGCCGGAGGACGTCGTCGTGCGTTTGGGCGGAACCATCCTCTTCCGCAAGGGGGCGCCCGCACCCGACCTCGACCGCCGGGCGGTGGCCAAGCTGATGAAGGCCAAACACGTCGCTATTGAGGTGGATCTCGGGGCCGGGCGGGCGGCGGACCGCGTGTTGACCTGCGATCTATCTCGCGAATACGTGACCATCAACGCGGACTATCACACGTGAACGCTGCGGCTCAGCGGTTCGCGTAGCGGGCGGCGGCGACCCCGCGGGCGATGAGCCGGACGTAGAGCAGCAGCGACAGAACGGCAAGCAGAACCATCACAAGGCCGAACCAGACGTCCGGATCCAGCCACGTCTGACGTACAGATGCCGACAACCACTCACGTGTGGCCAGGAACTCACGCACCCAGTCGAGCATGCCGGCCGAGACCAACACAATCATCGCGCCAGAGATGAGCAGCCAAAGCAGCAGGACCGGGCTGACGTAAACGGCCATCTGCATACTGGCCGGACACAGGTTGCGTTGGGCTCCATGTCCGTACCAGAGCCCGACTACCCCCGCAGCCAAGAGCACGAGCCCGAGCATCCCCCCTGCCGCCGCGTAACCCATGGCAGGCGCAATCAACATGTGAACGGTGACCTCGCTGCTTGGTAAGGAAACCTCCGAGACGAAGTATCCCAGGAAGAAGGTGCTCGCACCCAGCAGGAATGCAATCACGAGGCCGGCAACAAGAAACAGGCGGTGATCGGTTTGGCGGGAGACGACCTGGATCTCCCGACCGATCGCGGCGGGGGCGGTGGCCGCGCGATACGCGCAGCGAAGCCAAGCCAGCGGCAACCAACCGCTCCCTCGCCATCCAAAGCCCGGGCGGACGCCTTCGCCCAGTGACGACTCGACCGTCTCGCCGCATTCCGAGCAGCGGCCGTCGCGCGGGGTGCCGGTCAGGTTATACCCGCAGGTCTCGCAGGTCGGCGGCCGAGGCAGAGGCGGGACAACGCGCGGCGCCCCCACGGCTCGCAGCAAGGCCCACAACATCCACCACTGCCCTGGAAACAGGCCCCAGACCATGAGAAACTCGTCGCGTTCATCAGCATACCAGGGGGTGAGCTGCTGGCGCATCTGCCAAGTGGAACGCCACGCCTCGTTGAATTCCTTCATCAACCTGGCATGCTCGGCCTGCTGCTCCGGGCTACTGTTGGCAGAAAGCGGCACCGGATTCCTCGTCGGCCAGGGGCACAACTCGTCCAGATCGACACGGGCCTGCCAGGCTGCCGCCATCGCGGTCAGCACACAGAAGACCATGCCGAGCACAACGAGCAGCACCAGGGCATGGGACGAGTGCAGCCAGACGCAGCGGAAGGCGTTGCGGATCGAGGTGCGGACCCGCTCATCCCGCGCCCCCCAGGGTGCGATCAGCAGAGCGAACAAGGCGATCTGGATCTCGAAGCCCACTGCGGCAATCAGCGTGATTGCCGCGTCTCTAGGATGGCGGAAAACCCCGGACGATAGATCTGCCCACATCCGCCCCAACTGCAGCGACAGAAAGGCCCCCCAGCCCTCCCTGCCGAAGTCCTCCGCGGCCTCGGTCAAGGCCGCGAAGATATCGATCAACTCCATGAACAGCACGGCCGCCAGCAGATGAATGAGAAAGGCCTGGAACACCGACAGGTGGGCGAGCTTGCGGGCGGCAGTGGCGGGCCTGAAGGCCGGGGCGAACAAGGCGTAGTACCAGGGCCAACGGTCTTGAGGAGTCGGGGAAGGCGATTCTGCCAGGCGCTCAGCAACCGCCACGGGTTGGAGGTCGGTGTCTGTGGGACTGCTTGCCATCGTGTTTCACCTCGTTGCGAATCGTGGCACCCTGCCGCGGCCTTGACCTCACGGCACGACTCCAGCGCGAACAGGCCTTTGGGGCTCGCAGGCGGCTGGGCCGTGCTCGCCGCACGGGCTGAAGCCTTAGAGCATTTCACGCAATGGCGTAGCGGCCGCCGCCCCTGGTGGCCCGCGAACTCGCAAGGAATACGCCGGTCGCCACGGCTCGGCTGAGCTCGCCGAAGTCGGGGGGCGACCGCTACGATGGGGCG
>JAAYDF010000033.1 GCA_012729395.1 Phycisphaerae bacterium | reverse complement strand
GCCGTGACGATTGCCGAGATCAAGGACGATGCCGACATGGCCGAGACGTGGCCGGGTTCCGGCGTGCTGAACTGGGGCGAGATCGGATTCAAGACGCTGGCCGCGTGGGTGGCGCTGAATCCGCAACAGACGGTTGCCGCCACGGACACCTTCGACGTGGAGAGCGTCAAGGGCATGTTTGAGGAATGGTGGCGTACTGCGAAAAAGTAACTTCGCATGACTGACTTCGCAAAGGAGGCGGGTGTTCGTACCGTGCAAGAACTGGTGCGCGGTGGCGCTGCGGCGGTGGCGGGAACGGTGCTGCCCGCACTGCGGCGGCGTGCTTCCTAACCGGGCGCACGCGCGTGGCGGGGAAAAAGCGGTGTTGTAATAGCTGAAAATGTAGGTGGGTGCGATTTGAAGTCACTGATAGTCGATACGGTGCCGAGGGACTGCCGGAAGGCCGGGGCGATTAACCTGGGGCGCGAGATTGTCCGGGAGCGCTGGGGCGCGGACGTGTGCCAGTGGACGGAAACGGTGGATGTCGCGCAGTATGATCGGATCGGGTTCAACGTGTACTATGCGACGCATGCGCTGAACATCGGGCCGTTCTTGCGGCGCCATGGTCTGGAGAAGGGGGACCGGGCGAAGCGCGTCTTGGTGGCGGGCGGGCAGGGGGTTGGCCGGCGCGGGCTTGTGTCGGGGCTCGTGGATGAGGTTTTTGTCGGCGAGTTGGACACGGAGTGCGAAAGGCAGATTTTGAGCCGGCCGGTGGTCAGGAGCGGGCGGGCTGTGATCGAGATATCTCGGGGCTGCAAGCAGCGGTGTTCGTTCTGCGAGTATTCCTGGGGGCGGCGGCTGCGGTATAAGCCCCTGGAGTTGGTCAAGCGGCAGATTGACGAGGTTGTGGAGGCGGGTTGCCGCAAGATCAACTTCATGAGCACGGACTTTGCCGGGTATCCGCAGTTTGACGAACTTGTCGAGTATGCGCTTTGGAAGAGGGTTTCGATTCTGAACGGGGATTTTTGCGTGGTCAGTCTGCCCCGGGCGTTCCGGTGGTTGCAGTATTTTCCGCGTCAGATTCGGCTCGGCGTCGAGTCGTTTCACGAACCGACGCGGATCGCGGTCGGGAAGCGGTTCTCGGATGATGTGCTGTACGAGAGTATCGAGCGGGTCTTGGATGTGGCGTCGTCCGTTCATCTGTATTTGATATTCGGTCTGCCCGGCGACGATTACGGGGCTTGGTTCCGGTGGGTGGAGAGGCTTGCTGGGATGCGGGAGACGATTCATACCTGGCGAGGGGTGGATCTTTTCGGGGCGGCGTTCAAGGTGAACCGGAAGCCGGTGCGGATCGAGTTTAACGTGACGAATTTCGAGCCGTGCGACGGGACACCGCTGGAGGGTGCCCCGCTGGTGGATTTCGCGGAAAAGGAGCGGTTCTTGTCGGGGTGGTCGGCTGCAATGATCGGGACCGGCCTCTTCTGCGGCGAGAGGATGGGGTATGCCAACAGCGGCGGGCGGATCGGCCGTAAGGAGCTTTCGTATCGGATGCTCATGCGGATCAAGCGGGGCGGGCCTGAATTGACGAAGGCGCTGCTCGATGCTCTGCCGTATGGGGTGCGGACGTGGATTTCGGATTCGGAAGCGCTGCGTTTTCTTGGGATGGCTGGGGAGTGAGTAACAATGGGTGAGTCTGCTTGATCCCGAAAGTAGACAAATGTCTGAGTCAACGGTGATGAAGTTGCCGCCACATAGCGTTGTGCGACGCGGGCGGGCGTTTGATGTGATCGCGGAGGGGTCCCTTGTCGGCGG
>JAAYDF010000032.1 GCA_012729395.1 Phycisphaerae bacterium | reverse complement strand
GGCGAGGTCGTGACCAAACCCATCCTGTTCGAGGGCGATGAGCTGGTCGTCAACGTCTCGACCTCCGCCGCCGGCGGTCTGCGGGTGCAGATCGAGCACCTGAACGGCCGGTCCGCAACCGGGCACGGCCTGACCCAGTGCCCCGAGATCTACGGCGACGCCATCGAGCACACGGTCAAGTGGCAGTCGGGCAGCGACGTCAGCGCCCTGGCCGGCCGGCCCGTCCGCCTGCGCTTCGCCCTGCGCGACGCCGACCTCTACGCCTTCGGCTTCCGAAACCGGGCCGACTGAGAACACCAAACGCAGAGACCAGTCCCCACATTCTCGTGCACAACTGCGGGTGACGAAGACAAGGTTCGCGAAAGGTAAAAGGGACCGGTGAACGCTCTACGGCTTAATGGGAGAGGCCTGGAATAGCAGGACCTGCGGCGGGCTTCGCAGCCGGCGCCACAAGGCACTGTCCATTCCGCGCGGCACCCGCGAATCGCGGGCAATACGGCGGATCTGGCGACACGGTAGAGAATCGACCACGCTGGCAGCGCCCGTTACGAACGCAAAGCGCAGTTGACATGCCCGGCGTCAGGCGGTAAGCTGTGGTATAGATGCGCGACACGAAGCTATGGGTGCAGAGGCTCTCACAATTCGCACGACAGCGCGCATGGCCTTGCCGGCCGTGGATGAGATGCGATCTGCTCTCGTTACCCCTTATCGCATTGCCTTCATCTGCACGCTTGTGGTATTCCTCGGAGGCTGTCCCTTCATGGGTCTGGTCTACGAGGACGATCTGGCGGACAAGTACGCTGTCTGGGCGACAGACGCCCCCGAAAATGCGGCCGTCGTCTACAAAGACCGGGACAGCTCAGGCGCTACCGAGGTCGTCCCCGCCATGGTGTTTGCCTACGGCTGGAACAAGGACTTCATAATCGCCAAGCAGCATCCGCCATACCCGAAGGAGAGTCACCGAATCGACAAGAACACCACGTACTGGTATCTGATTGAAGTAGCACGAAGAAAGGTCCATGGGCCATTGAGCGAGGACAAATTCCGCGAACTGCGAAACGAGCTGAGAGTGCCGTCGAAACTAGCATTCACCAGAACAATACAAGGCTCTCTGTGACATGGCCAAGAAAGAGGCAGCGGTGTGCGGTGCACACACTACAAGGGCGCGACACCCATGACGGTCACCCGCAGACCGTAGGCAGCGAGAGTGATTCGGCGAGATGCCGGCTAACCAAGCAGATGTCTCCGCATCTCGTCGAACTGGTCGAGGATCGAGGTGACCTTCATCTGAACGGTAAGGTACACGCTGTGCGGCAGTTCGGGGTGATGGGACGTGAAGCGGGTCGTCGTGTCGCGCACCAGGGCCATGAACCGGTTGCCCTCCTCGCGGTCGGTCTTGAAATCGGGAATGTAGCCGCCGTAGTCCGATTCGATCAGCCCCCCCAGACACAGCAGACCCAGGAGAAGAGCGCTCTGCGGCTCCAGAAACGCAATGGCGTAGGGCATCTCCTCCAGAAGATGCCAGGCCCACTGACGAACCTCGGGGTGCTTGTCTCCACCATGGTAGCGCCATAGCGGTCCTGGATCCTGGTCGTATCCATAGATGGTGAGCACGAGATTCGTCAAAGGCCCTACCCGCCCGGCGCGGCGCGCCAGCTCCCCCCCGGAATGCTC
>JAAYDF010000343.1 GCA_012729395.1 Phycisphaerae bacterium | reverse complement strand
TCGGCACACCTGTGCCCGACGGTGCCGCTACCCTCTTCATCCTCAAAGAAGAAATCGAAAGTGGCGTAACGAATTGGACCGGCAGGATGCCCCGAGGCAATTTACACAGGACTTGACACTACCTCGCGATGGCAAGCCAGATCGGACAACTCCGCAATGTTGACGGTAGCGTGAGCGGATCATTGACTGAGAAGGTCGCGTGGTGGAAGCCGACAGGTGCGGCGAGGGTGGAGAGGCGATACGAGCTCGACAGGAACTACGTACATGTGGTGATCTGCAAGGAGGACGATCGTTGGGTGTTGTATCTGGAATGGATGAAGATATGAGGTAACCGTTCACGGGCCGAGCCCGCAGGAGTCATCATTGAACAGGAGGAAACTGGGGAAACAGAGAGGATTCAGTCTGCCCTCTGTTCCCTCTGTTTTCTCCGTGTTTAACATCTGCGTGGTTGTTTTCTGTAGAAGTAACCGTTCACGAATCTCTCCAGGGAAAGATCATTAAACAAGGAGGCAACTGAGGAAACAGAGGGGGCGGGCCGTCCTCCGTTTACTCTGTTGCCTCGTTGTTCAAAGCCTGAGTGGTTCCTTCGCGGGTAGCTGTTCACGAGCTGAACCACCAAGGCACCAAGACACAAAGAATGCAGCCCGGTCAAGCAGTCGTACGCTCGATTCTCGCAGATCATTCCTCTTGGTGTCTCTGTGTCTTGGTGGTTCAAGTTACTCGCGATGTCACCCGTCGGCAGTGTTGAATCGCCGCGACACACGGAGCCCCGTGAACGGTTACCTTCGGGGCAGGCTCCGAGCCGTGGCGTACTTGTGCCTGTGAACGGTTACGATATGAGGACGTGGGCAACGGGTCAGGTCCGTCCATTGTGGCTGTGAAGCATTCGCCGGTCGCCGCGGGGGGGCGACCGCTACGGGCGGGACTGTGTCCCGCCGGGGTCCCGCCGCAGGCTGTTCGCCTGGCCGATGGGCGTATGGTTCGCGTGGTTACTGATGGATCAGCAGAAACAGGCCGGTGGAATGGGGGGCGATGCGTCCCTGGATCACCAGGCCGCTCGGTTCGCGACGGGTGGTGGCCGGTTCGCCGGTCCACAGGTCGAGCACCGCGCCGACGGTATCGGGCGAGCCTTCGATGCGCAGCAGGTCGCCGGCCACATCGCTGAAGCGGGCGTTGTAGACGGTGTAAAGCGTGCGGGCGGGTGACGCGAAGCGATTGGCGTAGACATCCTGCCGCAGTGTGGGAACGAGCGGCTCGCAGGTGCCGGAGGCGAACAGGTCGGCGTGCTCGCGAAGGATGGGGTGTGCCTTGGCGGCCAGGTCGAGGAAGTCCTGGCTGTACCAGGCGGCGGCGCGGCCCTTGAGCCACAGGGCCACGCCGTGAAAGATGCAGCGGTGCAGGTCTTCGGGCCCGATGGGGATGGGGCGGATGCCGAACCCGACCATCTGCACGAACGACACCTCGGGGAAGAGGTATCGGTGCAGGGGCAATTTGGTCGGGTGCGGCTGGCGGACGTCGTGGGTCATGCCATAGTCGAAAGCGGCGTCGATCAGGCCGGTGAGGGTATCGACGGGCGTGTACTCGATGTAGACGGCGGTATGGGGCGTCTGGCGATCGAGGGCCTGACGGATGGCGGTGAGCATGGCCCGCTCTTCGACAAGGGGGTTGGAGGGTACGGGGTGGCCGTGGGCCGCCGACCAGCACGCTTTGTGTTCATCGGCGGTGCCGAACTGATCGACGTAGACGGCATCGGCTCCGGTGGCGGCGGCGACGTCGGCGTAGGTCTCGGAGAAGGCCTCGCGCCAGGCGGGCACTCCGGGGCAGGCGAAGAGTTCGATCTGTTCGTTGCCCCACCAGACGGGGTTGCCCTGGGCGTTGAGCATTTGCCATTCGGGGAAGCCGGCCTCGCCGAGCGTGGATCGTCGGTCGATCAAGTAACCCTCGAAGTAGAGGCCCAGTTTGACGCCGTCCTTGTGAGCTGCCTGGGCGCCGCGGCGTAGCTCGTCGAGGCCGCCGAGATCGTTGGTTCGATACTCGCCGACGCGGCCGTTGGCTTCGTTGTAGGCCCAGCTCGAGATATCGATCATGTCGATGCCGCCGAGGTGGCGCTGCGACTCGTCGATGAGCCCGCGAGGCGTGTAGTGCCGGCGCCACAGGTCGAAGAGGAAGCCGGTGCCGCCGACGGGGTAATCGCGACGGCAGAAGAACATGCTGTTGAGTCGGGCGGGCCGGGGGCCGATGACTTGGCGGATCCAGCCGCGGTAGCGTTGGTAGCCCTCATGCCAATCGCCGGCGTGGGGCATGAGCACGCTGGGTGGCAGTGTGCTTTGCTTGCCGGGTGGAACGCTGACCGTCGGGTAATGCACCGACAGGTCTGTCTGCTGCGGGTTCTGGCGGAAGCGGAAGCGTTTGGGCGTCTGATCGCGGTCCTCGACCCAGAGGGCCAAGCCGCCGCCGGCCCGCGGAGCGTAGATATCCATGAATTGCAGCGGGAACAGGCCCGAGTAGGGCAGGTCTATCTCCAGCGGTGCCCAGCCCATGGAGGTACTGCGGCTGCCCAACAGGTAGTAGCGATCGTTGGGTTCGGGTGAGATGCGGCAGGCGGTGAGGTTCGGGCAGGTCAGGGCGGCGGTCCAGACGGCGGAGCTCTGGTTGACGAGCGTGGGCCGCAGGTGCAATCGGCCCTCGCGTGGCACGGTCAGTTCGAGCTCGACGCGCCGGTCGGCGGTCCCGGCCACCGACCACGCAAGCCGCAAGGTCAGCTCGGCGGTGTCCGGCTCGGCGCGGACGTTCTCGAATCGCAGGGGCAAGGCGGCGCCGTTGGGCTCGGGCACCTGCAGGAGGGGTTGTCCCTGGCCGGCGGCGACGATCTCACGGGCAGCGGGCAGCAGGGTCAGCGATTCGACGTCGAGCCCCGACGCGGTTCGGGCGACCAGTCGCAGCCATGCGTTCTCGACAATGAGTCGGCCGTCTTCATGCGACCACTTCACGGGTACCGGCTGCGGGCGGTCGAGGGAGCGGGCGGGCTGATGCAAGGGCTCGTGGGCCAGCGATGCGAAGACGCGCCCTTGGGCGGTGTTGATCGAGGCGGCCAGCAGGAAGACTTGCCCGAAGGTCATGCGGTCGCGCACCACGACGCGCTGAAGTTGCCGCTCGCGATCCAGTGGGACGATGACCGGCTCGGCGAGGGCGGCCACCGACCAGTTGTGCCGCACCGGCGACCAGGGGAAGAACTGGCGGGTGGTGCCATCTGCGTATTCCAGCTCGACCCGCAGGCGGTGGGGCGAGGTGATCAAACCGCGCCGTGGGCCGGTCGCTCGTCCGAACGAGGCCTGGTCACTGCCGACCTGTCGCGTGGCCAGCAGCAGAGCCAGTTCGCTGCCCTGCCATTCGCCGCGCAGCTCGATGTCTTCGATCTCCATGAGCCTCGTGGCCAAGGCGGCCTCGCCGGCGGGTTGCAGGCGAAATGGAACCAGCGCTGATTCGAACGTCCTATCGGCCGGCCAGTTCGCCCGGGCGGAGCAGGCCCAGGCCAGCCGGTCTGCCGAGAAGGCCGGCCCCGAAGGCAACGCGATCGGTTTCCACTCGGCCGCGACAGCGGGTCTCGCCAGAGGATGCGCTTGCAGCAGCGGTGGGGCGTCGGCAGCGGCGGCCGGCGCCGAAGGCTCGCGCGGATCAGTGGCCCAGAAGGCGATGCGATCGACCTTGAGGCTGACCGGTTCGCCGCCGGCCTGCAGTCGCCAACTGAGCCTCGCGACGCGATCGCTCTGGAACACCGTTCGCAGGTCGATGACCACATGGTGACGCCCGGCGGTTGCGGGGCCGAGGTCCGCCGTGCCCCCCTGGGCGGCCGGGTTTTCCGGGTTCAGGGCTCCCGGGGTGATTGGGCCGTTGCAGTCGTCGTTCAGGTGTAACACGGTTTTTAACGAACCGGCCGGCGTGCCCACGACCTCGTAGCGGATCTCCAGGAACGGGAAGTCGGCGACCCAGACGGGATTGGTGGTGCGTGTCCAGACCATCTCTCGGTCCGGTGTGGCGACGGAGAAGACCGCACCATCGGGTGTGAACCGGCCGACGGCTTGGTCGTCCGGACTGGCAACCTCCCAAGGCTCGGCCAGCCAGCCGCGGTCGATGCGCAGGTCGTCGCTCCAACCAAGTTCCACGAGGCTCCGCCCCTGGTCGTTCTCGGCGGCGAGCGGGCCGGCGGGCAGCAGGGCGGCAAGCGCGACGACGACGGACGTGCGACTGATACGCGCGTGCGGCAGGGACAATCTCTGGCGATGGCGGATCATGTGCGATGGACCTCCTGCGAACGAATCTGCTTGAGACGTCTACCCGAGAAGTCTGCGACTCCGGTCATTGTCGCCGCGATACTCGGGGCGTCAATCGCGCCGCCCGTCGCCGCTCGCGGATGGATGCGTGACAGGTCCAGCGTCCGGGGACCGGCTCTTCTCTATCGGCCTGGAGGCCGTCCACGCGGATCAGTCGCTTGACCGCATGGCGATAGCGTTGCGTCAGAAAGGCCTCAAGGCAAGAAAGTGCCTGTTCCCTCCCGGGATTGCGGGTACAATGCGTGCGGCCCGCATCGAGGGTCTGTGGGAGCCGACCGATGGTCGTTCGGGCATCGGACATCAGCGTATTCGACATTCTTCGCGTCGGTATCGGCCCGTCGAGTTCGCACACCGTCGGCCCGATGCTGGCCGCCCGGCGATTTCGAGAGATGATCGAGCGTCACGGGGCCTCGCCGGGAATGTCCCTGCGGGTTGAGTTACTCGGCAGCCTCGCGGCGACTGGCAAAGGGCACCGGACCGACGAGGCGGTGTGCGCGGGGCTGATGGGGCTCGACCCAGCCGGTTCGCCCATGGCGGAGATTTGGGGTGCCATGGACGAGATCCGTCGGGCGGGCGGCGTGCGGATCGGCGGTGCCTCGATCGCTTTCATGCCCGAGCGGGATATCACTTGGCAGGCCATGCCGCCGCCCGAGCAGCCATTGCGCCACCCCAACACCCTGCGTTTCATCGCCGCCAGCCCCTCGATCGAGCTGACCGCCCGTTCGGTTGGCGGAGGGTTTGTGGAGTATGATGGTGACGCCGGCCCGCTTGTGGATGAGCAGGCCCCGGAGGTGCGGGTACCCTATCTGTTCGACACGGCGGCGGAGTTGGTGGAGTTATGCGGAGTTCAGGGCCGCACGATGGCGGAGGTGGCCTTGGCGAACGAGCTGGCCCGCGGCATGACCTTAGCGCAGGTACGAGACGGGCTCCTCGACCGCTGGCGGATCATGCGCGAAGCGATCGATGCCGGGCTCTCGACGGATGGGGTTCTGCCGGGTGGTTTGAACGTGCCCCGACGTGCCGGTCGGCTTTATCGGCACAGCCTATCGGAGCGGTTGCCGCTGGCTAGGCACGCGGATCTCCGCACCAGTGCTTACGCAATGGCCGTGGGCGAGCACAACGCGGCCGGTGGGCGGATCGTGACCGCCCCGACCAACGGAGCGGCCGGTGTCCTTCCTGCCGCGCTGCACGAAGTGGCCCGCGAGCAGAACCTGCCCGTCACGGCGATTCTGGACGGCTTGCTGGTCGCGGGCCTGGTGGCGGCCATTGTCAAACGCGGCGCGTCGCTCAGTGGGGCCGAGGTGGGCTGCCAGGGCGAGATCGGGACGGCGTCGGCGATGGCCGCTGCCGCGACCGTCGCCATGCTGCGAGGCGATGCCCGGCAAATCGAGGCGGCGGCGGAAATCGCCATCGAGCACCACCTCGGGCTGACCTGCGACCCCGTCGGCGGCCTGGTGCAGATCCCCTGCATCGAACGCAACGCCATGGGGGCGATCAAAGCCCTCAACGCGGCCGCTATGGCCCTGGCCTCCGATGGCAACCACCTGGTGAGTCTCGACCGGGCGGTCCGCGTCATGAAGCAGACCGGGCACGACCTCCAGGCCAAGTACCGCGAGACAGCCACCGGCGGCCTGGCCGGGGCGTTCGGCTCCACAGGATGCGCGTGAGGGGAATGGTGAGCCGATTCGTGGGTGGTGAAAGTGCGAGGCGGGAATGCATGTCTGTTCAGAATGGTGATGAGGTGACCGAGGACCGTGATCGCGGATAGTCACAGATTATCGATCGTGAGAGTCCTTCCGGATGTCGCAGCCCTTAGCGCGAGTCTGGGCATTGCTTACCTGTTTGACTGGGAGGTCAAGGATCTGGTGTGGAGCCTGTGGCTCGGGAGCCTGGTGTTGGGGTATTTGACCGTGTTGTCGGCAATTGCCGCCGGCGCCTACGTCGGACTGCAGATGATCAGGCACAAAGAGTTCAAGAAGCAGCACCGCATCCCGGCAATCATCATCGGTACCGCCATCGGCTTGTTTCTGTTGGGGTTCTTCTCCCTGCATTTCTGTGCATTTCACGCAGTCCATTCCGTGTTTCTCCAACACTTCTTCCCGGTCGAAGGCATGCCCCGTGACGGATTCGGGCAGGCTTTCATGAATCCGCCGCTGCTGTGGTTGCTTGTATTCCGGCACCTCGTCGCGCCGTATGGGCTCTTTCTTGTCGCCGCGATCATTGCGGAAAGGAATCATGTCTTTCGGCCTCTGATCGCAACGGTTCAGGCCGTGCGCATGGAAAGGGCTTCGGACGTCCCGCCGGAGGATGTGGCCAGGGGGTGTCCCGGCAAGAAGGGTTCTTCTGTAGGCGATGTGATGACTCGGCCTTACGCCAATGTGATCCGCATGCACCTACTGATATTCTTCTTCGCATTCTGTCACGCGATGAGTGCGGATTCGTTCCTGGTCTATGCGGTTGTCTATCTCGTCTACCTCTTTCCTTGGCGTGAGGTCAGGCAGGCGAGATCGTCGCCCAAGACAGAAGCGGACGGTGCGTCAACGTGTGCGTGAGACGAGAAGTGGCCGTGAACGATGAAGACGAGGAAGCGATCCAGCAACCATTGGAGGACGGTGCGTGAAAGGCTGCGATCTGCTCCTTTGCCGATCTGAAGCTTGGTGACGCATTCGGCCGGGGAGGTACTCTGTGAGGAATCAACGATGAGTGATAGCCTCTGCCCATCTTGTGGTGAAGAGCTTCCTGCGGAGGCCATCAACATATCCGAGGGGGTGGCCCTGTGTCCGGGTTGCGGACGGTTGTCCCGCCTGTCGGACGTCGTCAGCGGCAGACGGCCGTTGGCCGAGATCCTGCGTCAGCCTCCCGCGGGATGCTCGGTGGCCGAGTGGGGGCATGAAGTGGTCGTGCACGCGACCTTGCGCTCGGTCTCGCATTTCTTGGGTGCACTCGCTGTCGCGCTCTTCTGGAATGGCATCGTCTCTGTGTTTGTCCTCATTGCCTTGAGCGGCTTATACGCGAATCTGGTCGGCCCGTTGCCCGAATGGTTCCCCGCCCCGGAGATGGATGATTCAATGTCGCCGGGGATGGCGCTGTTTCTTTGCGTCTTCCTGACGCCGTTCGTTCTCGTAGGCCTGTCGTTGGTCGGGGCGGCACTCCTCGCCGCGGCCGGCAAGATCGAGGTGCTCATCGGCGACAGCCAAGCCGTGGTCAAGACGGGCGTCGGATTCCTGGTGTGGCGTCGCAGGTTCGATCCTACCCAGGTGCACCGCGTGACCATCGGGAAGTCGTCATGGAAGTCGGACGATCAGGCCAAAGAGTTGATCGCCATCGAAGCGGATCGCACGATCAAGTTCGGCACCCTACTGCCCGATGAACGGCGCGAATGGCTCCAGACCGTCCTGCACGTATTGCTGACCAGCACCGACCCAAAGTGGCGCCGCGAGATCCTGTCCACCGCCAGGCGGAACGACCCATATCTCTGACAGGCCTCCGGATACGTGAACGACCGAACAGGCCGTTGCCCTCTGTTTGCTCGGTTACCTGTTTGTTCAATGATGCTTCCGGTGGGTTCAACTCGTAGACGGCGGCGGTGTGACCGGTGGCCGGCTCGACAGACCTCGGACCGGCCGGCTTGGCAGCCAAACCCGAACCGCGAGCGGCCGACGCGCCCGTCCGCGGATCGAAGAACGCTCTGATCAACCCGAGGTAGTAGCCCGGAGCGTACCCCGCGGAAGCTTCGCAGCACGCTCTGCAAATGCCCGCGACGCGTTCTGACGCGCCCGAAGACGTCCACCGCTTGCCCGTCGGTAAGCACCATATCCTCGGTCAGTAGCGGCCCTGCCGTCAAACCGGGGAAATGGCCCCTCGCTGCCCACCGATGCCCCCTCCTCCCGCACCCGCGACTGATGCCTTATACTGCCTGCGGTCATCCGTGTGAGCAGTTACCCTTCGGATCGCATTGATGGTGCATCGGTAGCAAACCGGCCCAATCAGAACTGAGTGACCGGGAAGTGGAGCGACAATGAAGAACAAGCTCATGCTGGGAATCGTGTGCACCGTGTTAACCGCCGGACAAGCCGTCTTTGGGCAGACCTCGGCGGCAGAACCACCGGCAAGGATGGACCGCCCGAACTTCCTGTTCATCATGGCCGACGATTTGGGCAAGGAGTGGCTGAGCTGCTACGGCAGTGAGTGTCACCGCACGCCACACCTCGACCACCTCGCGGACCAGGGGATGCGCTTCGAGAGCTTCTACGTGACCCCACTGTGCACCCCGACGCGGAATGTGCTGCTGACCGGGCGCTACCCGTTTCGCACCGGCTGGACGGTACACCACGACGCCCCACGCTGGGGCGGGCAATACTTCGATTGGCAGAGGGAGATCACTTTCGCCCGGGTGCTGCGGTCGGCGGGCTACGCGACCGCCATCGCCGGCAAGTGGCAGGTCAATGATCTGCGTACGCAGCCTGAAGCGCTACGAGAGCACGGGTTCGACGAGCATTGTATGTGGGTGGGTTTCGAGAAGGACAATCCTCCCAGTGCGGAGCGATATTGGAATCCATTCATCCAGGAGAACGGCCGGCGCGGCACGAGGGAGGGCGCGTTTGGGGAAGACGTCTTTGTCGATTTCCTGATGGACTTCATGACACGCCACAAGGATCGACCGTTCCTTGCGTACTACCCCATGGTGCTTCCGCACACCCCGTTCACCACCACGCCGGCCAACCGGGATACGGACTTGAAGGGCATTCCCCTGTTTCCGGGCATGGTGGACTATGTGGATATCCTGGTCGGTCGGCTGGTGGAACACCTCGACAACTTGGGTATCCGTGGGCGAACGGTGATTATCTTCACGGCGGACAACGGCACGGTCAGCGGCGTGAAGTGCGGTCGCCGCGGCCAACTTGTCAACGGGGGCAAGGGCACGTCGCGCGAATCGGGGATCTGCACACCACTGATCGCGAGTTGCCCGGGACGCATCCCGGAAAGGCGGGTAAGCGAAGAGTTGCTGGACATCTCGGACGTGTTTCCCACGCTCGCCGAGTTGGCAGGTGCCCAGTTGCCGACCGGAGTCACGCTGGATGGACGGTCGTTTGCCGCGTTACTGTTGGGCCGCGACGCAAACCACGTCGGTCGCGAGTGGATCTTCTCGCAACTGGGCAAAGTCCGCGTGGTCCGGGACCGGCGGTTCAAGGTCTTCTCGGACGGGCGATGCTACGATCTGATCGCCGACCCGCAGGAGAAAAATGACTTGGCAACGGACGCCCGGGCCGAGGTCGCCGAGGCCCGCCAGCGGTTGTCTGCCGTTCTCAGCTCGTTCCCGCCGGACGCCATACTGCCATTCGAACCTCGAAGGCAGCAATGAGGACCAGCACCACCACCCAAGCAGTGCATCGACCTCGATGAGCGCCGCCCAATCACTGCGGTTGCTGATAAGGCAGTCTGGCATGCCATGATGTGCCCAATGGGTATCACTACGCGGCGAGCCACGTGTGGTCTGGAAAATCCACCGGCTACCTAAGGCGGTGGCCCCTGCACACTTGGATGAAATCCTCGAATCTCAGATCTCAGATCCCAGATCCCCAATCTCAGATCCCAGATCCCCAATCTCAGATCCCAGATCCCCAATCTCAGATCCCAGATCCCCAATCTCAGATCCCAGATCTCCAATCTCGAAGTGGCCCCCATGCACACTTGGATGAAATGCCCTAGAATAGCTCTCTGAGTGCCGAAACCATGAGCGAGCGATTCTGGGTGGATCCCCAATACGCGGCGACGCTGACCAAGCAGGGCCTGGGCGACCTGGGCGCCGTATTCGCGTGGCAAGCGGGCGATCGGCTGGACAAGCCGACGCTCGAAGACTGGCGGCAGCGCTGGCGAGTACGAATAGCAGACCCGGACGGCACTTCAGAGGTTCTGTATCTCAAGCGTTTCGACCATCCACGGCTTCGCCGCCAGATGCAGCGATGGTTGGAGGGGCAGTGGCAACGGAGTACGGCCGGGGTCGAGTGCGACAACGCCCGGCAACTGGCGGCTGCGGGCATCAACGCGGCAACGGCGGTGGCCTATGGCGAGCGGATGGTCGGCCCATGGGAGCGGCGCAGTTTCCTCCTGCTGGGTGAAGTGCCGGGCGAAGCCCTCGAGCGGTGGGTGCCCGCTCACATGCCGCCGCTGGACGACGCCGAAGGGCAGCCCCTGCGACGCCGACTGGTCAACCAACTGGCGGGTTTCGTGGCCGCGTTTCACCGGGCCGGGTTTGCCCATCGCGACCTATACCTCAGCCACGTGTTTGTGCGGCTTGATGGCCACGGCCGGCCCTGCGAGACCGACACCAACCTTCTTGCCCTGATCGATCTGCAACGGGTATTCCGGCCGCGGTGGCGCCGCCGTCGTTGGGTGGTCAAGGACCTGGCGGCGCTCGATTTTTCAACCCCCGCGGACCGGTTCAGCCGATGGGACCGCCTGCGTTTCCTCTGCCGATATGTGCGGGCGTGCGACCGCTTCGGATCGGCGCGCGAGCTGGCTCGACGGGTGGCGGCCAAGGCGGAGGGTATGCGAAGAAGGGCCCGGAGACACAACGCCCGTTGAGCTGGGGACAAAGCGAACTCACTTCTCAGTCCGCTGGGCTTCACCGGCCAGTATGCGGGCGGTTTCTTCGATTCCAACCTGCTCGACTACCGTCAGGGCGTAGTTTGTGGTTGAGCGGTCTCGGAGCGCCCGGATTTCCGCGAACTCGGGATCCCGGGAAAAGCGGCAGAGGTCGTCGGGGCTTTCGTAGGCGATGATGCCGCAGTATTCCTGGCTCTGGCCTTCCATGAAGCGGGCCCGTGTTTGGCCGTAGCACAACACCCGGGCACGATGCCGATCGAGGAGAGACTGGACGCGACGAAGATACTCCGCGTAGACCGCTTCCTGCCCGGGAATCAGATCAAAGAGATTCAGTACGACAATCATACGTCCGCCAAGGCTCATGTACGGTGATCACTGGGCACTCGCACGCAGTGTACAGCGGCGATATGCCGTTGGACAAGGCGGCACACCGGATGACTCATCGAATGGGGGCATCAAAGAACCCCGCGCTTACATGACCAGCAGGTAGGCCCCCACGCCGAGGACCGCCACGCCGGCGATCCGTTTGCACCATAGGTTCGCCTGCTGGAAGTTCCGCGATTCGATCATCTTCTGCACGAACCCCATCGACGTGCCCCCGATCAGGATCAACAGGCAATGCCCGAGGCTGTAGGCAATGAGCAAGGTGGCCCCGAATGCCGCACCCTTGAGTGGCACCATTGACAAGAGCACCAGGAGGATCGGCCCCGCACAGGGCAGGGATACCAGCCCGAACAGCAACCCCAGCAGGAACGCGCCGATGAACCCCTTTTGAGACGGCTGCACGCCCGCCGGTGCGGGAATGGTGAAGTGCAACACGCCCAACAGGTGCAGGCCCATCAGGAAGCACACCCCGGCGGTGATGTAGAGCCACCAATGGGCCTTGAGGAAACTGCCCGCCGTCCAGGTGGCCATGAACATCAGCGTGAACATCACCGTCAGGCCGATGGCGAAGGTCAGCGACAGCAGGAAGGAACGCCCGACGGTGCGCTTGTCCTGCTCGGCCAGAAAGGCCATGGTCAGCGGAACCGCCGCGATCACACACGGATTGGCCGCGGTCAACGTACCGCCCGCGAAGGCCGCCAGCGGGGCTACCCAGACATTGGTCTCGATGACCCGCGTCAGCGTCTCGGTCAACTGCTCAAACACGATGGCGCGTCCTCCTGGTCAGCGGCTGTCGCTCGGAGCCGCCTCCGCGTCGCCATCTGGGGGGGGCAATGGCTCCACATTCTGGTTCGCGGGTGTTTCTGCCCTGCCACTCCCTTGCGTTGCGGCAACTTTGGTGCCCAGGTCGTAACCCAGTTCCGCCCATTTGCCGAGGATTGCCTCCTTCGGCAGGAAGCCCTCATTTCGCCACAGTTCCCGGCCATCCGGAGCCAGGAATACCTGGCAGGGAATCAGCCGCCAGTTGTAGACCTCGGCCCGCTTGGGCTCTTCCTTGACGTCGATCGCTTCCACCAGTAGCCGGCCCTCAAACTCGCGGGCCAGCTCTGCGATGATCGGCTTCATCTCTTTGCAGGCCATGCACTTGCCCGCCCCCAGCTCGACCAGTCGCGGCAGATCACCCGCCCGACTGACCGCCTCGGGTCCGCTTCGCCACCAGGCGACGCCGACCACGACTACCACCACTCCCACGATAACCAGTATGTTCTTCATCGCCAGCACTCCAGCCTTCGAGAGTTGTATGGGTGCACCACTCCGTAGCGGCCGCCCCCGTGGCGGCCGCCATGGTGCGGCACCTGCGTCTCGCCGGTGCCTGCGGGTGCATGGCCGGTCCGGCGGCGACAGTTGGCCCCAATTGGGTGGCAATCTCCGGACCGCAACCGTCCTGGCCAAACGAATCCAACACACCGCCCGAAACGTTATGCATCCGGTGCCCACCTTCGGTCAGATCCTCCGCCGCGGCCCCCGGCCGCCGCGGGGGACGGCCGCCACAAGGAATCACGAAGCCGCCGCCAACAGAATGGTCTTGATCGCCGCCTCGTCCACAACCTTGCCGCTGACCTTGACCTCGCCGTCCACGGCCAGCGCGGGAGTGAAGACCACACCTCGCCGCATGATCTCCGCCAAGTCCTTGACCTTGACCAGTTCGTAAGGCACGCCAAGCGACTTAGCCGCAGCGTCCGCGCTGGCCGCCAGCTTCTCACACTTCGCGCAACCGGTCCCGAGAATCTCGATTTTCATGCCATAACCTCCCCATGGTCAGCTCAACGCTCCGAAGATCATCCCTGAGATCGTGGCCATCACGATGACCAGCGACACAAATACGATAGTCTTCTGCGTGCCCATGATGCTGCGGATGACCAGCATGCTGGGCAGGCTCAACGCCGGTCCTGCCAGCAGCATGGCCAGGGCCGGCCCCTTGCCCATGCCCGAGTCCATCAAGCCTTTCAGGATGGGCACCTCCGTCAGCGTGGCGAAGTACATGAACGCTCCGACCACCGAGGCGAACAGGTTGGCCCACAGCGAGTTGCCGCCCACCAGGCCGGCCACCCACGCGTTTGGGATCATGCCTTCCTCGCCCGGCCGCCCGAGCAGAAAACCCGCCACCAGCACGCCGAACAACAGCAAGGGTGTGATCTGCTTGGTGAACGTCCACGACTGAGTGAACCACTCACCGGAGGCGTCCTTGCGCCCTGCCAGGATGATCGACAGCCCGACCACCGCGACCGCGAACGGCACCATGGCCGCCCAGGGCAGATGCTCCGCCGACAACTCCGCCGGCACCGCGACGTTCAGCACGGCCGCCGTCACGCCCCAGGCGACCACCGTTGCCGCCACCACCAGGGCCAGCTTCCACCAGCGGATCCCGAACCACGCGATCAGGATGACCGCCAGGCCCACCGCGAAGCCGCCGGTAATCAGCCACTTGGTCGCCCAGATCGCGTGCCAGAGTCCCTCGGCATCGCGGGGACGTCCCCAGTTGGCGAACACCAGGATTCCCACCATGGCCCCGAAGTACACGATGTTCTGCCACAGAGGCCGCTCAACCTGGGCCTCGGGCATAGCCATGGCCGCGTCGGCCTTGGCCGTCTCCTCCTTGCGGTAGATCAGGTGCATGGCCAGCCCGATCACCACGCTGAAGACGATCGCGCCCACCGCCCGGGCGATGCCGATCTCCGCCCCGAGAATCCGGGCGGTCAGGATGATCGCCAGCACGTTGACGGCCGGGCCGGCGTACAGGAAAGCACTGGCCGGCCCGAGCCCCGCCCCCATCCGCCAGATACCCGCGAACAACGGCAGCACCGTGCACGAGCACACCGCCAGGATCGTCCCGCTGACCGAAGCCACGCCGTACGCCAGCGGCTTGGACGCCCTCGGCCCCAGGTACTTCATCACCGACGCCTGGCTCACGAACACGCTGATCGCCCCGGCAATGAAGAACGCGGGGATGAGGCACAGCAGCACGTGCTCCTGGGCGTACCACTTGGTCAGGGCCAGGGCCTCGAAGACCGAGCGGCTGAACCGCGGCCAGTCCACCGGCATGGCAAAGCACGCCGCGAAGACCACCACGCCCCAGAGTAGTCTCTTCCACTCGACCTTCCAGTCCATGAACCGATCACTCCCAGCTATCCCTTGAGTGAATGCTCCAGTCGTGGCCGCCACCCGTGGCGTCCGAACCGTGCATCGCAGTTGCGCGCGGCCGAGAAGCGGCAAGCCGAAGGCAACGGCTGACCAAGTCCCTCACTGCCTCGCTGCACCGCATCCTCGCCCCTTCCGCCGGCTTACTGCCCGGCTATCCTTTCTTTCATGGCCATATCGCCATGAATACGCCACAAAAAAAACACGCAGCCTCTTTTGCCTCATACCTCCATCGCGGCCCGCTGCTCATCGAAGTTCTGCTTCAGCACGCTTTCGATGCACTGCCACAAGCCCTGCAAGCAACATATTTTAACGCGGTAGTAGGTCATGACGCCGTCTTTGCGGTCTTCCACGATGCCGGCGTTCCTGAGTACCGCCAAGTGTTTGGAGACAGTGGACTGATCCGCCCCGACCAGCGGCGTCAGCTCACAAACACACCGCTCCCCATCCGCCAGGGCATCAAGAATGAGCAGCCGGCTCGGGTGGGCGAGGGCCTTGGCGATCCGCGCCCGAGCCTCATACTGTCGTCGGGATTTCAGGTTCATGGCCACATGCGAATGATAGCATATAACATGTCCGGGTCAAGTCGCTTGACTCTGGCCGGCGGTGCGGTGGTAACACTGGCTGCCGCTGGCAGTGGGGATGGACCCTTCCCGCGGCGCGGAGGGTGCTTATCTGGTGCTGGGCAAGACGGAATCATCCGTCGGTGGGGCGGCGTGGACCTGCCTGCTGGTGATGGCCATGTTGGGCGGCGGGATGGTGCCGCAGATGCTCATGCCGCCCTGGATGGACGCCGTCGGTTGCGTCAGCCCGGTGCGGTGGGCGATTCTGAGCCTGGAAGGCGGGATCTGGCGAGGCTTCACGTTGCGGGAGCGTGCCTGCCGGCCGGCGTGTTGCTCGTGGAGGGCGTGGCCTGCGCCATCGCCGGCGCGGCCATTCTGACCAAGACCGAGCGTTGACAGACCGCAACCCCCGCCGGCCGGGTATGCGACGATAGCGAACTCGGGGCGGACTACTTGAGGCGTGCGCGAATCTCGCCCAGCATACCGGCGGGCGTCAGGATGATCGCGGCCCGACGAGGCTCGGCGCCCTGATGGACGAGCTTCTCGCCGTCAAACAAGTAGACCTCCGGTTGATTCTCGTCGCGGTAACACTCGCCCTTGACCAGCTCCCCGGTGCGCAGGCGGGCGTAGGCCCGGGTGATGCGCGTGTAGAGGTTAGGGGTGGCGTGGCCGTAGGCATCCTCCCAGGCGTAGCTGTCCTCGATGGCCGTCTCTTCCTCGAAGTTGTTCCAGTCGGCGATGGTCACGAACCGCGGTCGGGCCTTGAGCACCCGCAGCCACATGCGCACATAAAGTCGCCCGCCCTCGCGGGGTTCTTCGAGCGGATCCCGACCCTGCTCCTCGACGAACTTGGGAAAGCGGTGGCCGGGCCACATGCTCATGGACTCTTCCAGGATGGGCATGGGGTAGTAGGAACCCCAGCCCCAGGCCCTATTTCGGGCCATGGCCGCGTGGTTGTCGCCGTTGTAGGCCCAGCGGACGGCGAAGCGCGGGTCGTCGAAGTCGCCCGGTCCGTAGTTCTTGTCGGTATCGATCAGCAGCAGCGGCTTGCCATCGAGGAGGAAGTAGCTGGGGCGCTGGGCCCATTGCTCGTGGTAGAAGTCGGCGGCCTTCTGCTGGTTCGGCGCCCCGCCGGAGCGCATCTCTCCGCCGCCGCCAATGCAGATGGGGATGCGTTCGGCGGGCGGTTTGGCGTCCATGAAGTCGAACCAGGCCCGGATGTTGTCGATGATCCGCCCGCCGTCGGCGTGCCGACCGTTGGTGTCGTCCATGATGATGAAGTCCACGCCCAAGTCGCGGAACTGGCGGTAGTGGTCGGCCACAACCTGCGGATCGCCTGCGGTGTAACGTCCGCGGCTGGGGAAGCGGTGGCAGTTGACCCAGTGGCGGTACTGGTCGTCCTCGGTCCACCAGACGGTGAGCCACATGCCGATGGCCGGTCGGACCTCGGCCTGCCGGGCGGGCGGATCGGCCGCGGTGGTCACCGAGACCGCGAGAGCCCAGGTCATGATGATGCCCGTGAGGTCTATGCACTTCATTCGCTCACCTTACGCTCGGGTCCAAACTGATTGCGCCGCATTTCCAGGAAATCGGTCGGGGACACGCGAGAGATGATCGCCTTGGCCTGAGCTTCCATGTAGAACCAGTTATGATGGATTTCGACCTTCTCGCGTGGTCGGCCGCGGATGACGAAGGCGGGCACGTGGGTCGCCTGGAAGGTGTTGTGGCGGATTTTCATCCAGTCACCGGCGATGTCGGTGCCGTCTTTGCGGTCTCGCCCGCCGTGCATGTCGAACAGGTGGCCGTTGGCGTTTTCGCGGACGAGGTTGTTGGCTGCCTCGTAGCTGGTGCCCGGCCGGCCGGTGGCCGCGATCGCGTGCCGGTTGTAGTCGAAGATGTTGCTCTCGATCAGCGCCACCGCCTGATTGAGCACCACGCCGTAACCGAGGGCCGCTCGCTGGTTGTGGTGGATGTAGTTGTGGTGGATGTGAGCGTCGATTGCCCCCTTGCCCAGGGACACCGCCCCGTGGCCCCAGCCCCAGATCTCGCAGTTGTCGACCTCCAGGCCGGGATGCGCGCTCGAGATGCCGTCGGAGGTGGGGAAGGCGTAGTAGCGTTCTCGCTTGCCGACGCGTTTCTCGTCCTCGACGATCCAGCGGTGAAGGGGCTCGTGGCGGATCTTGGTATCCGGCCCGCGGACGCGCAGGCCTGTGATGCGAACCTTCGGCCCCATGGCCCGGATCAGGGGCCTGGTCGCAAAGGCGTCGCTGCAGAGCAGGGCCGGCTCGACGCCGGGTTTGCCACGTCCGCCGGCCAGCGTGACACCTCCGGGAACCTCCAGCACCAGCTTCTCGCCCAGCACCCAGGCGGAGAAATCCAACTCGATGCCGTCCTCGACGTAGATCACCTGTCCGGCCTCGGCCTTGCTGAGGGCGTCGATGAGTTGCTGCTCGGTTCGTACGCGGACGTGGGCGTCGGTGACCAGCCGCCGGTAGCCCTCGCCACCGCCGAGCGGCCCGAGGACATCGTCAGTGGCCCCAAATCGTTCCACCTGCTCGGCAGCCGGGCGGGTCGCCGCGGGCTCACCGTTCGCCAATCCCGCGGCGCAGACACACACCGCCGCCAGCCACGCACCACACGGCCAGGCCGACCGGCCTCGATCACACCGTTTGGCCATCGTATTCACCCAGCTCGTCATCCAGCACGCTCCTTTGTTTATCACTTCGCACTACCCCGTGAGGTCATCAGGATGATGTCTCATTTCCCGAAGCCCGCCCGCACTTTGTGAGACACACCTCCTGTCTCACTGGGTGCCGAGGACGAGTGTATCCGCGGTCTAGTATGACAGCGCTGCTTGGTAGCGGCCGCCGCCGTGGTGGCCGCTGAGCCGCAGGAGAGCTTTCACGCGCCGGCCGCCACAGGGGGCGGCCGCTACGCAAAACGCCACCCGGCGCTGTCATACTAGGCAGGTACCAGGTGCCGGGCGGCTGCCGCTCAAGCCTTCTCCGCCCGAACGATAGAGTTCATCCATGGATCGCGACGGCAGAGCGTGGGATTCACAAAACCCACGGCCGTCAGATCCTCCCCGTACTCCGCCATGGAATAGGTCGAGCCGCCCTGGGTAGCGACGAGCATGTTGACGGCAAACATCGCGCCGCCGACCGGCTCGGTGTGGGTGTCGTCCATGACCACGTCGCGAATCAGCAATACGCCCCCAGCGACCATCGCACGGTAGGCCTTGGCGAACAAGCCGCGGTTCTGCTCGCGCGAGTTCTGGTGAGCGATCGCACTGAGCCATACCAGATCGGCACCAGCCGGCAACTCGTCGGTATCGAAGTCGCCCGGCACCAGCGTGACTCGATCGGCCAGGCCCACATCGGCCAGACGCCGGGCGGCCATCGGGATCACCTCGGGCAGATCGAACAGGGTGGCTGTCGCCTCTGGAAACGCCCGCAGCCAGGCGATCGTCCACGTGCCGGAAGCGCCGCCGACGTCCAGCAGGTGGCGGAACGAACGCACACCGATCTCCGCGACGATCGTCTCCGCGACCGGCCCGCAGATGGTGTGCATCGCGCCGATGAAGGACTGTTGATCGGCGGCAGCCCCGCGGATGCTCGCCACGTCGTCGGCCGACTTGCCAGTCTGCACGACGCGAGCAAGCTGCGCCCAGCGGCGCAGGCAGTTGGCTTGGTGACGCACCATCGGCAGAACACTGTCGCACCCGTCTTCGGTGAGCACTTGGGCCACGTCGGGCGGCACGCTGTAGCGATCACCCTGCTTGTGCAGAAGTGACATGGCCGCCAACGCGTCGAGCAACACCGTCAGCCCGCGCACATCGGCATGTAACCGCCCCGCAAGGGCCGCGGCCGATTGCGGCTCCCTGGCGAGAACCGTAAACACGTCCCAGTCGGACGCGGTGGCCAGCACGCAGCTCGGCTGATACGCGCGAGCCAGATCCAGCACCGCATCGGGCGTCCATCTCGAACCCATGCGCAGCCTCCAGTACACGAATGACCGCGGGCCCGGTCGATCCTCGCGGGCAGTTGCTCACTCCGCCTGCTGGCCCACCTCAAGCACGTCTTCGAGCAACAGCCAATCGTCGTCCGGTTTGAAGTCCTCGTCTCGTCGGCTCCATCGCTGCGGGTACTTGCCCCGCGTCAGCGTCTCGAGGAACGGAAGGAGCGGGCGAACGGGCGGGTTATCCAGCTCCCGCCCAATGGTGTGGTCCGTCTCCCACCCGAAACGCTCCCGGTAAGCCGCGAAACCGAAACCGTCGAAGAAATTCTCGCCGCCCACGATGGGCATGTACCAAAGGCTGGGAATGCCTCGCGGGTTTTCGCGGATGGGGATCTCCGTCTTGAGGGCTTCGACGAGTTCGCGAAGCTTGGGGTCGTTGCCCGCGTGCTCTTCGAGGCGATGCAGGGTCGGGAAATGCACCGGCGGGCTGACGAAGAGCACCGGCTTGTGCTGCTGGGTCGCGACGATGATTTCGTGCGGCGTACCCACACTGTAGATGTTCGTCGGGCAGTAGGCGATCACGAAATCGCTGATGTCCACCATGCGCAGGTCGATGTGCACGGTTTCGCCGAAGGTCGCGGCACACCGGGCCCGGGCGGCGGCCCCCTTCGCCCCTGGCGCGAACGTCCACTGCTCCCGCACCTCGATCGTCTTGATGTCTTCCTCGCCGTAGGCTCGCATACCACGCACGGCCGGCTTGTGCCACGGATCGAACACCGTGACCCCGCAATGCCCCAGAAACTCACTTACCCGGTTGCGCCAGCCGAACTTCTTCTCATGGGCCCGCGAGGCCACGAAATCCATCGGCCCGGAAAGGTACGCCCGAGCCCCCTGTAGCAGGTTTCTGACGGCGGGTTCCGACGACATGCGACACCTCTTCTCACCAGTAAAGCAACCGCTCGATACCCTTGGCCACCGTCCGATACCTTACCGGCCGCCCGGCCGATCCCGCAAGACACCCGGCTGCCATCCGCCCGAGCGGTCCGTGCCCCGGACCAAGGCAACCGATCGCTGCTCCCCAGGACCAAGGCAACTTGTTGACGTTCGTCACCCACACCTGGACACGTCCATCAACAAGTTAACTCGGTCTTCTGGACAGCTCTGCCGGGGCTCGTCAGGCACGCCCTAATGCGGTACAATGGAGAGTGCCGTGGGGATCCGTCACGGCTTCCGCAAGGAACTGGCCCACGAGGAAGAACTGACCCTGACGCCCCCAAGCAACTGATGAGCGCACACCCGCAATTGACGACCCCGCCGACCCAAGCCAAACGCGCGCTCACTGTGCCCTACCTCGTTTGGTTCAGCGCACCGCTGGCCCTCACCTTCCTGATGATGTCCGGAGCCGCTCCCCTGGTCAGCAACGGCATCACCTGGATGCACGGCGCCGAAGGCGAACGCATTCACCTGTCGGCGTTCCTCATGACTTTCGTGACCGCTCTGTTCATCTACAGCCCGATGTTCACCGCCCGCAACGTGGCTATCCGCACCGTCGCGGATCGCCGCTCGATGCGTACGTTCACCCTTTTTTATGCGGTGGGCAGCCTGATTTCGGGCACCCTGCTGATCCTCGTCAGCCAGAGCGATCTGATCGGCCACTTGATGTTCGGCCGGCTGCTTGGGGCTTCGTCCGTGGCGGAGAACCTCGCCCGGGAAGGGCTAATGGCTTTCGTTCCGATCCCGTTGTTCGTCGCACTGCGGGGCCTCGGCCAAGGTTGCCACATCACCAACGGGCAGACCTGGTACGTCGGCGTGGGGACGCTCTTGCGTTTCTCCTCCATGGCCGTCTTTGTCTTCGGCTACGCCGTCCACACCGAACTCACCGGGCCCGTTCTGGGCGGATTGACTTACCTGACGGGCATCGGGGCGGAAACCGCCTTCGTCCTGCTGACCCTCGTGGGCAAGCGCCAATGGCGTACACATGTCGCCGGCACCACCATGGACCTGGCAGGCTACTTCCGCTACGCAGGCCCGCTCATGCTCGGCAGCCTCTTACAGCAGTTGGCCGGCCCGGTCCTTATCTTCATGATCAACCGTGCCCATCAGTCTGTAGAAAACGGCGCTACCTACAACCTGATCCGCGACACCATCTGGATTGTGGTCAGCATGCTCATGGCCGTGCAGCCCGCGGTCATCGCCCATGCGACATCCCGGCACAACTTCCATGTGGTGTTGAAGTTCGCCGCCGTTCTGCTTGTCGCCATCACCGCCGTGACCGTCTTGTTGGCCGTCACCAGCCTTCGCGAGTTGATCTTTGTACGCTGGATGGAGGTGGACAACGCGGCGATTCTGGGCCTGACCTTCACCGCACTTTTCTGGCTGATCCCCGTGCCCACCATCACCGCGATCAACCACTTGGTGAACGCCCTGCACACCCGGTCCGGGCGTACCATCTGGGTGACCGCCGGCAATGTAGCTGGTATGGTCGGCCTGCTGACCGTCGCCCTCACATTGGATCTGGCGTCCCACGAGGGTGTGATCCTCGCCGTCGCGGGCAACGCGGGTTTTCAGCTTGTCTCGGCCGTGGTTCAAGTCATCGGGCTGCGTCGTGGGGGCCTGCGGGCGGCAATGAACGACACCCTGTTGCCCTCCGAGCACACACCCGCGGCCTCGGCTGTTGCCCCGCCAACCATCCAGCCCGAGTTGGCTGTCTGCCCGGTCACCGAACGCCTTCGCCCATGAAGTGGCTGGCGTTTGCGGCGCCAACTCCACGCCCGATTCCCTCCCGTGATTCTGGGCTGCAGCTTATGTTTGGGGGCAGGCCTCATCCGCTGTGAGCAGTCTTTCTCGCGGGAGAGGCACGCTGACACAGCAGTGGCACGCGACGGCGCGTGCCGGGCCCGCCAGCCGCCACGGTTCGGTGGATGTTCCCGTGATTCTGTTTCCCGCAAACCGGCCCCTTGAGCACCGATACCTACCCGTGTTATGCTTCCGCGACGATTAACTACCCAAGGTGTATTCATGCTGACCAACAACATCCTCGATCTCATCGGCCAGACGCCGCTCATCCAACTCAAAGGCGAGAACATCTACGCCAAGGCGGAGTTTCTTAACCCCGGCGGCAGCGTCAAAGACCGCGTCGCCCGGGCAATGCTCGAAGGAGCGGAGCGCGACGGACGCCTCAAGCCCGATTCCATCATCGTCGAGCCCACCTCGGGCAACACGGGAATCGGGGTCGCCCTTGTCGGCCGGCTCAAGGGCTACCGCGTCCGCATCGTCATGCCGGAAGGCATGAGCGTCGAACGCAAGAAGCTCATCAAAGCCCTCGGCGCCGATCTCATTCTCACGCCCGACGCCGAGAGCATCCCCGGAGCGGTCCGCCGCGTACGGGAGATGGCCGCGGAGGATCCCCGCGTTTTCGTGCCTCAGCAGTTCGAGAACCCCGACAACCCCCGCGTGCATTACGAGGAGACCGCCGTCGAGCTCTGGCGGCAAATGACCGGCAACATCGCCTGCTTCGTCGCGGGTGTCGGCAGCGGTGGTACCCTGCAAGGCATTGGCCGCTTTCTCAGAGAGCACAAACCCGACGTACACATCGCTGCCGTCGAGCCCAAGAACGTCTCCGCCCTGCTGGGCCACGAGCCCGGCCTGCACCAGATCCAGGGCATCGGCGACGGTTTCATCCCGCCGATCCTTGATGTCTCCCTCGTCGATGAGGTCATCGAGGTCACCGACGAGGACGCGATCGCCACGACACGCCAACTCGGGCAGAACTTTGGCCTGCTGGTGGGGATCTCATCCGGCGCCAATGTCTGGGCCGCCCGGCAACTCGCTGC
Organism: Phycisphaerae bacterium; assembly: GCA_012729395.1. Taxonomy (GTDB): domain Bacteria; phylum Planctomycetota; class Phycisphaerae; order UBA1845; family PWPN01; genus JAAYDF01. Next base: position 11,908 of record JAAYDF010000343.1, on the reverse strand, counting down.
CCGCATCAAGGGCAATATCGCCACCATCCTGCCCGACCGCGCCGAACGGTACTTCAGTACCGCCCTGCTCTAGGTGTCGCATAGAGGTAGGACGGCTGTCGCGCACCTGTCGCACGATCGTCACCCAACCCCCAGACTCTCCTCGCCATCACGCGGAATGCCCCAGCGTCCCGTCGCATTCGCCGCACCGTTCTTATCGGACCCCATGTGTTCCGGCGTTGGACGGCCACCCTCCCGCGCCTATCCCTGGCGACCCTCAGTCTTTGGCTCCATACCCTTTGTCAGTTCTATAGCGTAAATACCTAATGAGTACTACTTATGCCCTACCCCCCCGAAGACGATAGCTGAAGTGAACAAGGGACGCCCTGAAGCAACCGCCGGGTGTAATCAAACCAACTCCGACGCTCACTCGACGGAACCGCTTGACGGGCACGGTGAGCTTCGCACATGGGCGCACATCGCGCACATGTCGTAGCACAGAGTTCAGCGCCAGGACACGGGTTACGCTGTTCCTCCTGACGCCTTGAATGCATAGAGCCAATCGGATGGTCGCGCGCGACGCCCAAGGGCGGCACGAACAGTGCGCTGTTCGTGCCCGGCTCGACGAAGCGCCGGCCAAGCCGAGCGGGTCTGCAATTGGCATCTTGGACGCCGTGTAAACGGTGTCGCAAGACCGGAGACGCTGCATTCGAAACTCGCCGAATAAGGAGACTCGGCAATGACTACAAGCTGGACGATCGGGCGAAAACTGGTGGCATCTTTTCTACTGGTAAGCACCATTACCGCAATCCTGGGCGGGGTTGGCTACTATGCCGTCGTCAGCGGGGCAAATCACATCGACGTGATCGGGGCGGCACGCATGCCGAGCGTGGATCGCCTCCTGGCGGTCAAGGCGGGAGGCGACAATGTCCGGGGAACCCTGCGCACACTGGGCATTCCCGGCCTGTTGCCGGAGATGCTCCGGCGGCAACATAACAACCTCACGGCCGCGCGTGAAGAATACGAAAACGCGTGGAAGGTCTACGAAGCTCTGCCTCAGACCGCTGAGGCAGCCCAGCTATGGAGCCAGTTCGTGCCCGCGTGGAATAACTGGCGAGCCGAGAACAACAAGTTTCTCGAGATGCGCAAGCAGTTCGACGCTGCGGGAATCGCGGACCCCGCCGAGCTGGCTCGCCAGATCGAGGGGTTTGCCAAGGACCACTATGCGCTGGCTCAGAAGGTGCTCCACTTGTTGTACACGGACGGCGCGGCATTTGAGGGGGGCGACGACTACTCCACCTGTGATGCCGGCCGATGGCTGCCGACCGTCAGAACCGATAATCCACAGTTGACCACGTTGCTACGCGGTTTCGAAGCCCCGCATCGCCGATTCCACGAAGCGGTCGGCAAAATCAAGGATCTCGTCGCCGAGGGCAAACGCGACGAAGCCCAGCGTGTTTACCAGTCCGAAATGGTCACGCAGATGGATGAAGTCCTCAAGGGCTTCGACGGCATGCTGGCAATGGCCAACGACTCTCTGACTACGATGGCGAAGGCCCAGGAGTTCCTGCTCGGGCCGGCGGCCAACGCACAACTCGCCGCTTTCGGATTGCTGGACCAGACCGTGCAGGCCAACCGCGACGCGGCGACAGCCGAGATCCAGAGCAGCCAGAATCAAGCGGCGTTGCTCAAGATCATTTCGCTTGCGGCGGCGATCATCGGCGTGGTCGCGGCAATGGGCTTGGGCATTCTCATCACCCGGGGCATCAACCGGAACCTGACTCGCATCTCGACGCAGCTCAACGAAGGCGCCGACCAGGTCAACGACGCGGCGGGCCAGGTCTCCAGCGCCTCGCAGCAGTTGGCCGAGGGTGCCAGCGAGCAGGCGTCCTCCCTCGAAGAAACCTCCAGCGCGCTCGAGCAGATGGCCGCCATGACCCGGACCAACGCGAGCAACGCCAAGGACGCCAACGACAAAATGGAGGAGGCCAAGCAGATTGTAGTCCAAGGCAACCAGGCCATGTCGCAGGCTTCCGAGGCCATGAACCAGATCGCCGATGCCAGCGACCAAATCAGCAAGATCATCAAGGTCATCGAGGAGATCGCCTTCCAGACCAATTTGCTGGCATTGAACGCGGCCGTCGAGGCCGCCCGAGCGGGCGAGCACGGCAAGGGCTTCGCGGTCGTCGCCGACGAGGTGCGTAACCTGGCCCAACGGGCGGCGACGGCGGCGAAGGAGACCGGGGACCTCATCGATCAGACGGTGCAGCGGGTCACCCGCGGTGTCGATCTGAACAAGACGACCAGTGAAAGCTTCGCCAAGATCGGCGAGTCTGCAGGCCAGGTGGCCAGCCTGATCGCCCAGATCGCCAAGGCCTCAGACGAGCAGGCCCAGGGCGTGGATCAGGTCAACACGGCCGTGTCGCAGATGGACAAGGTCACTCAGCAGAACGCCTCTGGCGCTGAAGAGTCGGCCTCCGCGGCCGAGGAGCTCGCGGCCCAGGCCCAAGCGGTCAAGGGCATGGTCGGCGACCTGGTGGCCATGGTCGGCGGGGCGGCCGGGCAAGCCGAAGAACATGTACCTCACGCGGCGGCAACCACGAAAGCCGCCAGGAAGCCCGTGGGCACCCACGCCGCCCGCGGTTCGGGTCGCGCACACAAGTCCGCCCGTCAGCGTGCCGCTCACGCAGATGCCGACACGTTTCTGCCAATGGACTCTGACAACGAGCCCAGTGATTTCTGACGGGCGCAACGTAAGCGGCCGGCCAGCCACTCGTCGGGGGGTGGCTGGCCGGTCTGTCAGGATACCCCATTCGCCCCTGGTATCCGGTCACTGACCTCCCATCGTGACGCGCGATACCGCGGACCCGCGGTCCGGGAAACCCCCTGGACCGCGGGTCCGCCCACTTCTCGGACGTCATCATCCGGCCGCACAGAAAAGGCTACATTCGGGCAGTCTGTCCGCGGGAACTCGCGCCGGTTTTTTTTGCTGAATTTCGGCCAACTCACCCGCCGACGATACTCAACATGGTACACTTCTGTCAGAACAACGTGGCCAGAGGTGTGACGGCAACGGACGGGCTATCCGCCAGGTGAGCAGGGAGGACTAGATTGTGCCGATTTTAGTGGCCTGTGATGAGCTGGAGCCGGGAATGCGGCTCTTCGAGCCCATCGTCTCCGGCGAGCGAGTCATGCTGCAGGGCGGCAAGTCGCTCACCGCCGGTGACATCGACGTACTCAAGCGGCGGTATCCGGGACTCAGCGTGCGTGTCGGCGACCCCATTCTCGACGACGTGATCGAGTTTGAGGACGACGCCCGAGAACGCGACGCGGCCAGTTTCGCCCAACAGCGAATCTCGGAATCGATGGTCGACGTGCAGCAGCGCTTTTCCGAACGCGCTTCGCTGCAAGGGGTCAATTTCGACGCGATCCACGCCGCCGTCGCTGAAATCCTCGAGTACCTGCGGGGTCATCGCAACACGGTCGCCCTGCTGGCGCGAAGCCTGGATCCGGCCAACTACCTCAGCACCCACGCTGGCAACGTATTCTATCTGAGCATGCTGCTCGGTTCGGCGGTGCAGACGTACGTCGCCGCCGAGCGTCAGCGCCAAACCCTGGCCCGGGGCCTGCGGCACGACTTCGCCTCGGACCTCACCCCGCTGGGACTCGGGGCCATCTTCATCGACCTGGGCATGCTGCCCATCCAACACGTCCTCACCAGCGACAAACCGCTCAGCGAGGCCGACCGCCAGGCCGTCCTCAAACACCCCAACGTCGGGGCCGACATGTTGCCGGACAACTTCTCCGCCGTCGCCCGGATGATCGTCCGCACTCACCATGAGAACTTCGCGGGCTCCGGCTACCCCAAGGGCATCGTTGCCGAGAAGCTGCACGTCTTCAGCAGGATCGTTCGCATCGCCGACGCCTACGACGCCGCCACTTCGGAACGCGTTTACCGCCAGGCCAAATCGCCCGGGCGGGTGCTCTGGGAGATGTCCAACGGCCCTTATCGGCACGCCTACGATCCGGAGCTCATGGCGGTCTTCGCCCGGCTCATTCAGCCCTTTCCGATCGGCGCCAAGCTCCACCTGCAAGATGGGCGTTACGCGGTCGTGGTTCGCTACAATCGTCACCGGCCGTTCCTGCCCACCGTCGTCGTCGCCTTCGACGCCGACAACCGTCCATTGCCCCAGGCCGACATGGAAGGACCCCTGTGCCTTGAAGAGCGGCCGGATCTGCGAGTCAGATCCTTCCGCGGCGAAGACCTCGCGTACCTCTATAACGAGCAGCCGCCCGAGATTGCCACCCGCGAAGGCTTTCGTACCCCCATCGAGGCGGCGTTCCCGTAGACCCTTTCGAGATTCATGACCGTTCAGAAGGCCAATGACCGAGGCAGGCAACCATCCACGAGTTGCCCCGCCACGGCGGGCTGCAGGGAGCCGGACGGTCGGATCCGGCCGACCCGGCATGAATGTCGGTCCCAGCACGGACGAGGCTGTACTCTGGAAAGGCGCTCAAAACGTACGTGCCCGCTGACGGCTGTCTGTTATTCGCCATTTTCCGGCTTGTGTCCGGTTTCTTGGCTGCCGACGCGGACTTGCACGCGAGCGACGACCATGAGGTGATCGGAAGCGCTGCTCGATCGGATCTCGAGTGAACCGACGTGCAGGCCGCGGGTATGGTAGACATGGTCAAGACACAGCAGCGGCAGGGCCGTCGGATGAGTGGGGTGGATGAACGGCACCCAGAGCAGCCGTGAGGCCATGATGAGATGCTCGGGCATGCCGGGGATGGCGTTGAAATCACCCGCGACGATGATCTCGCCCTTCCAGCGGTTCAGCCGGCGACCCAGGTCGGCCACCTCACGCAGGCGATGCCATCCGGTTCTCAAGAACCATACCGGGTCCGCCAGCGAGTTGTCGGTCAGATGGAGACAGACCACCCGAATCGGCACGCCTTCCCAGTCGATGACCGTGGTCACGCCGTAGGCCCGTCCGTTCCCCGCCTTGAGCAACTCCGTATTCCGCAGCTCGCCACGGTAGAGGAGACTGGCCTGCTCCTCGTGGTCTTCGACCAGCTCCTCGTCCGAGGACAACTGGCGCATACCCAGTTGCTCGGCGATGCGCTCTCCCTGGTGTATCCCGTCCGGCGTCCAGCGCCCGGACTTCGTTTCCTGTAGGCAGATGACGTCGGGGCCGACCGATCGCAGCTCCGCCGCCACCGCGTCCACCCCTGCCTCGCAGTGGCGCACGTTCCAGCTCACCAACGTCAGCGCTCGCCCGCCCGGTTCCTGGCAGCCGCAGACCGTCGCCAGGATGATTGCCGGGAGTATCGACACGATGAGTCCGTGGCCTTCCTTGGACTGCGAACGCAGATTCCATGAGAATCTCATCGTTGCGGAATTGCTCATATGGTCCGGGGCTCCCGCGGTTCTGTATTGGGAGGGAGGTGGCTGCCCAAGTGGCTTTGAATCGCCGATTGTAGCTCGCGGAGGTGGTAGCTTTTCTGTGCTGGGATACGCAGAAGCGGCAGGCCTGCGACGGCACAGGCTCCGTCGAGGAACGCATCGCGGTCTTGCCGATGCTGCCGCTGGTGGCTGGCGTCGTCAAGCTCGATGGCCACTTGCGGTTCAAGCCGCTGCTTGTCGCACAACAGCAAGTCCAAGTGTTTGCGGTCGATCCGGTTGCGGTGGCCCTGGGGCTGATTGGCCCCGCGTTCAACATCGAGGACGTCGGCAAGCCGGACCTTGAGCAAGACCACGTAGTCTTCCGGTGCGGCCTGAAGGAGAACCCCGTAGAATGCCTTCTCGGCCTTGGTTAAGAGATAGCTCTTCTTGACGTAAGGCAGTCTGGGTGCCTTGGCCTGTGGCTGAAGCCGAGAAAAGATGACCGCCAATGCCCCGATGGCGAGAACTACCAGTAGTGCAAGCAGAATGTACAGCATATTTGTGTCCACTCCTTAACTGACTTCCAACTGCCGTGAACTGTCTGCCAGGGTATCTCATGAAGTCCCGTAGCGGCCGTTGTCCCTGGCAGCCGTCAAAATCCCATGCAAGCCAGCGGTCGCCACAGCCTGTCCACCCCGCCACGGCGGGCAGGCCGCGGCGGCGGGGGTGACCATAACGGCAAGCCGTGTAGTCCTGTGGGCGAACCCGCGCTGCAGGCCACCTCCCAGTTGCACAAGAAGGGGTACCGCAGAGGTCCTCACGCGATGTACTCGTTGAGGATGTTTTCGAGCATCTCCTGTCGGCCGGACTGGATGCGCGGTTCGCCGTTTTTGAGGGTGTACTTTTCGAGTTCCGCGAAGGTGGCCTTGCCGCGTTCGATTTTGCGGCCGAAGGGTGTATCCCAGCCCTTGTAGCGGTTGCGGATGAACTTGGCGAACGCACCGTCCTTGAGCATGCGGGCGGCGATCTTGAGGCCGCGGGCGAACGCGTCCATGCCGCCGATGTGGGCGTGGAACAGGTCGACGGGGTCGATGGACTGGCGACGGACTTTGGCGTCGAAGTTGAGCCCGCCGGTCTTGAACCCGCCGGCCTGCAAAAGAGTGTACATGCTCAGGGCGCAGTCGTAGAGGTCGGTGGGGAACTGATCGGTATCCCAGCCGAGCAGCAGGTCGCCGCGGTTGGCGTCGATCGAGCCGAGGATGCCGTTGGCGGCCGCGAACTCGAGCTCATGCTGGAAGGTGTGCGTGGCTAAGGTGGCGTGGTTGGCCTCAATGTTGAGCTTGAGGTGTTTGACCAGGTCGTACTTGAGCAGGAAGGCGTAGCAGCCGGCCGCGTCAAAGTCGTACTGGTGCTTGGTCGGCTCCTTGGGCTTGGGCTCGATGTAGAACTGCCCGCGGAAACCGATCTTCTTCTTATAGTCGACGGCCATGTGCAGGAAGGTGGCCAGGTGGTCGAGCTCACGGCCCAAGTTGGTGTTCAGCAGGGTGTCGTAGCCTTCGCGTCCGCCCCAGAACACGTACCCGGCCCCGCCGAGCTCCTTGGTGACCTCCATGGCCTTCTTGACCTGGGCGGCGGCATAGGCGAAGACCGCGGGCGAGGGGTTGGTGGCGGCGCCGGCCATGTAGCGGCGATTGGAGAACAGATTGGCCGTGCCCCACAGCAGCTTCACGCCGGTGTCCCGTTGAAGCTTGCGGGCCAGCTTAACGATCTGGTCGAGGCGGCGATTGGTCTCAGTGAGCGTGTCCGCCTCGGGGGCGATGTCGCGGTCGTGGAAGCACCAGAACCCGACGCCCAGCTTGGTGAAGAACTCGAAGGCCGCCCGCAGGGTCATTTCCGCGACCTGCATGGGGTCGCTCGATGCGTTGTAGTTGCGGATCATCGTGCCCGGGCCGAACGGGTCGCCGCCCAGCCCCTTGAACGTATGCCAGTAGCAGACGGCGAATCGCAGGTGCTCGGCCATGGTCTTGCCCAGCACCTTTTCACTGGCGTTGTAATGCTTGAACGCCAGCGGGTCGCGGGACTTGGGGCCCTCGTAGCGGATCGGCTTTGTGACTTCCGGGAAGAGCTCTGACATAGCTATCACCTCTTCGATAGGTATGGCCATCGCGCGGCGCGGCCATGGCCCGCTCGGCGCGAGATCTCCAACGCCTTGGTTGCATGGTGTTGTAGTCAATTGCGGCAAGAGGGTCAACCGGTGATGGCGGGCGTGCAGGGATGCGAGGCCGTGAACGGGCTATGCCTGGGCGGGTTCGAGCAAGAGCGGGTCGGGTAGGCCGGCCTGGAGGAATCCCGCCGCCCGGGTGGTGCAGGGGCGGCATCGACCGCATGGCCGGTCGTTGTTCGCGTAACAGCTCCAGGTCTTATCGAACGGCACACCCAGCCGCTGGCCGAGCTTGACCACCTCGGCCCGGCTCAAATCAATCAGCGGGGCCTCGACGAAGAGATCTCGTTCAGCCGGTTTGGCGTAGTGCAGCATGAGGTTGAAGGTTTGCAGGAAGTCACGCCGGTGATCGGGGTACAGATCGCAAACAGCCGGCCCGGGTATGCGGTGGTTCTCACTGATCCCAACGATGATCCGCTTGGCCTTGATGCTGGCGGCCCAGGTGGCGGCCACGCTCAGCATGGCGGGGATCGTCCCCATCGCGAAGGTGGCCGGGATCGCGGAGCCCAGCGTGGCCGCATCCTCGATCGGCAGGCGGCGCGATACCCGGCTGTTGCCGCCGAACATCGCCAGACAGGACAACTCCGCCACCATGGTCTGCTCGATATGGAACTCGGCCGCCAACTGCTCGAACACCAGCAGCTCGCGCTCGGCGGCCCGATGTCCCCATGCGACGTGCAGCAGCGCGGGCTCGTATTGCTCCCGGCTGACGGCCGTTGCCACGGTGCTGTTGATCCCGCCGCTGAGAAGGATCACCGCTCGATCCATGCGCAGACTCCTTCCGATGGTGGTTTATCGGCACGATCGGGGCCCAGGGCCAGTAACCGGCCGTGGACCCCGGCGAGTCGCCACGCCAGCGAGCCGCCGGGTGCATCCCGGCGCTGCTCGGCGGGGATGAACCCCGCCGCTCGCTGGAAACCCCCGCCTCACCTGTCAGGATCCACCCTGATGCCGCACTGGACAAGTGGTCGCGTGGGTCCGAGAATATCGGCCACGCGTCCCGGTTGGTCGATCGGCATTTGGCCGGACGAGAATGGGCGTTGGCGACCAACCCGGCAACTCACAGGAAGGAGCGGAGACCAGCCTATGCCTCTTGCCTTTGCCACAGTCGACTGGTGGATCGTCGGCGTCTACATCCTGGTGGCCACTCTGCCCGGCTTCCTCTGTCGGCGGTTCATTCGGGGCCAGGATGACTTCCTTCTCGCTGGCCGGACGCTCAGTATCTTTCTGGCCACCGCCACGCTCACCGCGACCGAGATGGGCTTGGTCACGGTCATGTACATGGCCGAGTTCGGCTACCGTAACGGCCTGTCGGCCATGATGCTCGGCGTGATCGCGGGGGTGGCGACTCTCGTGGTCGGACTCACCGGCTTCATGGTCAGCGGCCTGCGGGCCTCGGGCGTGACCACCGTGGCCGAGTACTACCAGAAGCGGTACGGCGGTAACGTGCGCATCCTGGGCGGCTTCATCATCGCGACCGCCGGCATCCTCAACTACGGTGTCTTCCTCCGGGTCGAGGCCGATTTCGTGCGGATCATCACCGGCATGCCCGACGTGAAAATTGCCTCGGATATGAAGGTCTCCTTCGTGTGGACGGATCCCGTCGCCCCGGCGCAGCAGGCCGACACGAACCCGGCCGACGTGGCGCAGCCCGGCCCGGATGGTGTGAGCGATGCCTTGGCCGGGCAACCCGCTACTCCAGAGGACGTGTGGGTCATCCCCTCCATCAAGCTGGCCATGACCGTGCTCCTCATCCTGGTGCTGCTCTATACCCTGATGGGCGGCATGGTGTCGGTCGCGCTGACCGACTATGTCCAGTTCATCGTGCTGTCGATCGGGATGGGGCTGACAACGTGGTGGGTATTGACTCATTCGGACGTGGGCGGGCTGTCGGGCATTGTGGCCGCCGTGCAGGAGCATCGGCCCGGTTATGGCATGAACCCCTTCACCACGCAGGAGGCGGCCACCGGGGTCCTGGGGCTCGGCTTGGCCTGGGTCATCTGGCAAAGCATGCACTGGACGGGCACGAATACCTGGCAGACGCAGGCCTTTCGCACTGCGGCCACCGATTCGCCGCGCACCGCCCAGACCATGTGGACGCTGACCGCGATCAACTACTTCGGCCGGGCGATCATTCCCATCCTCTGGGGCATCGCCGCCCTGGCCTACTTCAGCCACCACCTCGACAGCGCGAGCCTCGCCAAGCTTGATGCTCTGCAGGCCATGCCCAGCTTCCTGACTCATCTGCCAGCCGGGCTGGTCGGCTTCCTGCTGGCAGGCATGCTCGCCGCCCTCATGTCCACCCACTCCGGTTACCTGCTCGCCTGGAGCGGCGTGCTGACCGAGGATCTCGTGGTGCCGATCTCACGGCTCCTTGGCTGCGAGGTTCCGCAGCGCTCGCGGATTTGGATCACACGGTTCTTCATCCTCTGCCTGGGAGGTTTCCTGCTAGGCTGGGGGTTGTGGTTCAAGGCCCCGGGGGCCATCTGGAACTACCTGGCCATGACCGGCACGATGTACATCTCCGGAGCAGCGGCGCTGGTGGCCATGGGCCTTTACTGGAAACGGGCCAACCGGATGGGGGCCTACCTCGGGCTCGTCGGAGGAGCACTGCCCGGTCTGGCCTACCTCTTCCTGCGGATCGCCAGCCTGATCGTTGAACCAGAGGTGCGCCAGGCGGGCTACGAAGCCCAGGGAATCATCGCGAGCATGAGCCAATGGCTGACTGAAGCTTACACGGGTCTGTTGAGCTTCCCGCTGGCCATCCTGGGTATGGTGGTGGGTTCGGTGATCAGTGAACGATTGCATGATTCAGCCAACGGGCCGCGTGTGGGCACGGGCTCCTTTATGGCAGGGGGTGGCGCATGAGTGCGTGGGGTATCTTCTGGTGCATTGTTCTGATCCTGGCCTTGGTCAGTTACTTCGGTTTGGCCGTCGTGATCAGCATCGGCGGGTTCTTCGATGTGAAGAAGATGTTCCGCCGGCTCAGTGAAAACCAAGAGTCGTGACCTCTCGTTCGCACATCCGGTGCATTCGCCTGTATCCGCTGGCGATCCCACTTCGCCGCAAGTTCTCGCATGCCGGCCACGTTCGCCACGAGGCGGACCCCTTGGTCGTGCAGATCGAGCTGGCGGACGGCACGCTGGGTTTCGGTGAAACCTTGCCGCGGCCGTACGTATCGGGCGAGACGGTGGAGTCGGCCATCAGTTGGATCCGACGGGAGATGCTGGATGCCTTGGCGAGCTACCATCCACGGCACTTCCCCGAGGCTCTCGAGCGGATCGAGGCCTTGTCCACGCACGACACGGAGGGGCGAGTAGTCACCGCGGCCCGGGCAGGCGTGGAGTTGGCTCTGCTCGATGCTTACAGCCGGCACTTCGGCAAACCGATCAGCGAGGCGGTGGGTTGGTACGGCCTGCCGGGCTTCGGCTCGCCGGGCAGCCTGCGGAGCGTTCGCTACAGCGGGGTGCTCGGTGGCGACGAGACGCGGCGGCTGCGTCGCTCGGTACGTCTCATGCGGCTTTACGGCTTGCGGGACTTCAAGCTCAAGGTCGGCTATCCCGACGACCCGGATCGCATTCGCTTGGTGGCTCGGGCGCTGGGGCGAGGACTCGGCCGCAAGCTGACACTTCGGCTCGACGCCAACGGCGCCTGGACGCTCGATAGGGCCTGCGAGGTGCTCGAGGCGGTGAAGGATGTGCCCATCCGCTGTGTCGAGCAACCCTTGGCCCGTGATGATGATGCCGGCTTCGTGACCCTCAAGGAGCGAGCCGGCGTGGCCATCATCCCCGACGAGTCGCTGGCGACCCTGGATGATGCGGAGCGGCTGTACGGCATCGGGGCCCTCGATGGTCTGAACATCCGGCTCAGCAAGAACGGCGGATTCTTGCCCGCTTTGCGTTTGGCGCATCTGGCTCGCCGCCATAGCTTGTTGCTGCAACTGGGCTGCATGGTCGGCGAGACGAGCATTCTCTCGGCCGTGGGGCGGCGATTCATCGAGAACGTGCCCGGGATTGCTTTCGCCGAGGGCAGCTACGGGCGGCGACTGTTGCGCGGCGATGTGGTCCGCCGCCCGATCCAGTTCGGGTATGGTGGCCGTCCGCTACCGCTGCCCGGCCTCGGGTGGGGCGTCGAGGTGGACCCCGAGCGTCTCAAGTGGCACGTCCGCCCCGGCATGCTCGAGTTCCCGCTCTGAGAAAATGGTGTCAGGATGAATGGTACTGCCGTGCGGAAGTTGCGTTCCGCGGGGCGGTTACGTTTTTCCGATTTCTTGGCGCAGCTCTTGTCGGGGCTTTTTCATGAGCGGATAGCGGTGACGCCGT
>JAAYDF010000342.1 GCA_012729395.1 Phycisphaerae bacterium | reverse complement strand
CCGACACCACGTTCCCCAAGGACGTGACCGCCGACGGCTTGGTCAACATCTTCGACCTCGTGGCAGTGCGTAACAACCTCAACCAGAGCGTGGGGACCTGCCCGTAGGGAAGAGGATGGAAGGCTAAAGGCTATGTGTTTCTCAGGGTGCCCGGCGAAGCGGCCGGACCTTGAGTGAGGATCGCACGAAGCCCCGGACTTTCGGGTCCGGGGCTTCGTTTTGCGCGCATTTCCCGCATGCTGGACGCATCTGTGCATCCAGCCGCAGAGAGCGTCGCACGATGGGCCATGGCGGTCGTCGTGGGCGGTGACCGATGTGTTTCGCGAGTAGCTGGTATCCGCCATGAACGACAGCCGCTGTGGTGAATTTCGCGGAAGGCGTGAACAATCCGGGGCGATGGTGAGGAACCCTGCTGAGTGGGCAAGGAGCTGTTGGCTGGGCTGATGCCGCGTTCAGCCAGCGCGGGCACCGCCGTGGGCATGCCGACGACGTTGTACGTAGCCGACCAGTGTCAAGCCGATTCCGCCGAGCAAGGCGGCACCCGGCGCGGGCACCTCGATGATGTAAGACGGCCCGGCCACGGCGGTAAGCTCGTTGAAGTTGTTGTCGCCAAAGACAAGGTCAACCACGTTGATCCGTGTACTGCCTTTAGAGGGAGCGGAAGCCGCGATTTTGAGATCCAAAGTCAGCAACGTGAAGGTCGTCGTGGCAAATGGTGCCGCGAAATCGAGATCCGAAGCCCCCCATTCGTCATACCCGACGCCGGGATACGCGGTGAAGGGCCCATCGTGGAGGGCATAGCCGATGCCAGGGGAGTAATCCTCCATGAGCAGAGGATTCCAGGCGTAGTCGGCGACAGTGAGCCATCCGGTATTTCCGAAATCCTTGATGTAGAATTGCCCGGAAGCCACTTGGACGGGAACGCTTGAGGTGACTTCGAGGAAGACGGTGATGACGTCACCGGCCTTGGCCCTCACGTAGTTGGCGTTGCCGTCTGCATCGCGGATGGTGACGGCGATGTTGGCCATCGCAGTGGGCGCACAGAGGCACACACACCCGGCCAAGGCTGCAAGAACCGGTGTCAACAGACCGCCCCTTGATTGGTGCCGCAACGTCTGTGCCATATTGCGCAGCCCACACATTCAGGGCTCGCCCCGCGACGGATCTCAGAGACTCATTCCATTATAGCGGCATCGGATCGACCATGCGACCTGTTTCGTTGGTTTTTGGTGATTTGGGCACCGCGATCCGGGGAACCGAAGTCGCGCGGCGGTGCCATGCCGTAACTCGCGATGAGCACATAGGTTATGTATATCACGCACCGCACTCGATCGGCGGCGGCGTATGGGAGGAGGTGCTTCGTCCAGCCTACGTCGAATCGGGCGAAGGTTTCGTTTAAGCTTCCCGCGTGCTGACCCGGCCCCGGGGCGGTTTTGGGGTGCGGCGGTTGCCGAGAGAAGGGCGGACGAGACAGACAATGCCGAAGCGTGACGGCTTGAAATCGGTGATGATCATCGGGTCCGGCCCGATCGTGATCGGGCAGGCGTGCGAGTTCGACTACTCGGGCACGCAGGCGTGCAAGGCGCTGCGTGAGGAGGGTTTGCGGGTCGTGCTGCTGAACAGCAACCCGGCCACGATCATGACCGATCCGGAGACTGCGGATCGGACTTATGTCGAGCCGATCAGCCCGGAGGCCATCGACAAGATTCTGATCTGCGAGCGGGGGCGAGGGGCGCCGGTGGATGCGATCTTGCCGACGCTCGGCGGGCAGACGGGGCTGAACTGTGCCGCCCGGGCGGCGGACGCGGGCATTCTGGAGCGGCACGGGGTCGAGCTCATCGGCGCGACCCGCGAGGCGATCCACAAGGCCGAGGACCGCACCGCGTTCAAGAACGCCATGCTGCGGATCGGGATGGATTTACCGCGTTCGGCGATTGCCCACTCGTGGGATGAGGCCCGGCAGGCCGTGACGAAGATCGGGCTGCCCTGCGTGATCCGGCCGGCGTATACGTTGGGCGGAACCGGCGGCGGTTTTGCGTACACACCCGCCGAGTACGAAACCATCTGCAAGCGGGGGCTCGAGTACTCGCTCAACAGCGAGATTCTCATCGAGGAAAGCTGCCTCGGCTGGAAGGAGTACGAGCTGGAGGTCATGCGCGACCGGGCGGACAACGTGGTCATCATCTGCTCGATCGAGAACTTCGACCCCATGGGGGTGCACACCGGCGACTCGATCACCGTCGCTCCGGCCCAGACGCTAACGGACAAGGAATATCAGCGGATGCGTGACGCGGCCATTGCGATCATCCGCGAGATCGGCGTGGACACCGGGGGGTCGAACATCCAGTTCGCGGTGCACCCGCGGACCGGCCGCATGATCGTTATCGAGATGAACCCGCGTGTGTCGCGCAGCTCGGCCCTGGCCAGCAAGGCGACCGGGTACCCCATCGCCAAGATTGCCGCCAAGCTGGCCATCGGGTACACGCTGGACGAGATTCCCAACGACATCACCCAAAAAACGCCGGCCAGTTTCGAGCCGACCATTGACTATGTAGTGACCAAAATCCCGCGGTTCGCCTTCGACAAGTTTCAAGAGGCCGACGAGACGCTAACCACGCAGATGAAGAGCGTCGGCGAGGCGATGTCCATCGGGCGGACGTTCAAGGAGTCGCTGCAGAAGGGCATCCGCTCGATGGAGATCAAGCGGTTTGGCCTGGGGCTGGACGCTAACGACGCGTGGCTTAAGGCGGTGCGTGCCAAAGAGCCACGGGCTTCTGTCAAAGAGCCGCGGGCTTCAGCCCGCGCGGTGCATGCCGCAGGCAAGACCGCACGGACTGGAGACATCGCGAAGGCGACGTCCTCAGAGAGCGCCGAGACCGCGCGGGCTGAAGCCCGCGGCTCGTTGGCGGGAATCCCCGACTCGTCGGCGGAGCCGCTGCGGGGGTGGCGTGAGGGCGAGCCGCCGGCGGACACCAAGGAGGAGCATGCCGCCGACTGGCCGATCCCCGAACCCGTGCTCCGCGAGAAACTCAGCAAGCCCAGCCAGGGCCGACTCTACTACGTCCGCTATGCCTTCAAGATGGGCTGGACCGTCGAGCAGGTTCACGAGCTGAGCCACATCGACCCGTGGTTCCTGGATAACATCAAGGATCTGTGCGATTTCGAGGATGAACTGCTGACCGCATCTTCCCTGGGAAAGCCAACCTTGCGCCCTCCCGCAAGCGACGTGGAGGTGAAGACGGCCATGAAGCAGCTTGCCTCCGCGGGCGACTACTCGTTCCGTGATCTCCTTCAGCGAGCGAAGCAATGGGGCTACAGCGACGTGCAACTGGGATACGTGTTTGGGCTTAAGCCCTCCGAGATCCGCGAGTGGTGTCAGGGGTTCTCAATCGATCCTGTCTATAAGCTGGTGGATACGTGTGCGGCCGAGTTCGAGGCTCATACGCCGTACTACTACTCAGCTTATGAGACACCTCATGTGCGGGTCGATGCTGACGAGTCGCGGGTTTCAGACGGCGCGGTGCATGCCGCGAGTGAGACGGCACGAACGGCGGATTTGGCGGAGGAGGCGTTCACTGGGAGCGCAGAGGCCGCGCGGGCTGAAGCCCGCGGCTCGTTGGGCGAAGACGACGAGATCCGCGTGAGCGACAAGCCGAAGGTCGTCATTCTTGGCGGCGGGCCGAACCGGATTGGGCAGGGCATCGAGTTTGACTACTGCTGCGTGCATGCGCTCATGGCCGCGCGCAAGCTCGGGTACGAGACGGTGATGATCAACTCCAACCCCGAGACGGTCAGTACGGACTACGACAGCAGCGATTTGCTGTTCTTCGAGCCGCTGACTCATGAGGATGTACTGAATATCTGTGATCGTATGAACGGCATGCCCGTCGCGAGTATTTGCCCCGGCGTAGAAGGTTCCGAAGGTTTACTCAAGGGCGCGATCGTGCAGTTCGGCGGGCAGACGCCGTTGAACCTGGCGATGGGGCTCAAGCAGGCGGGCGTGCCGATTTTGGGTACATCGCCGGAGAGCATCCACCTGGCCGAGGACCGCGAGGCGTTCGCGAAGATTCTGCACGAATGCGGTTTGCGGCAGCCGGCCAACGGCATTGCCACCAACCTCGAAGAGGCGGTCGAGGTCGCCCGGCGGATCGGCTACCCGATCCTGGTGCGGCCGTCGTATGTGCTCGGCGGGCGGGGGATGCAGAAGTGCCACCTGGAGGAGGAGCTGGTCAAGTACATGCGTGAGGCCCTGGAGGCTACCGACCGCAGCGCGACGGTGGACGAGAGACACCCGGTGCTCATCGATCACTTCCTCACGGAGGCGATCGAGGTGGACGTGGACTGCCTCAGCGATGGCGAGCGGGCGGTGGTCTGCGGGATCATGGAGCACATCGAGGAAGCGGGCATCCACAGCGGCGACAGCGCTTGCGCGCTCCCCCCCTACTCGCTGCCGCCCATCCGCATCGACGCCCTGAAAAGGCAGACCGAGGCTCTTGCCCGACGGCTAGGGGTTTGCGGGCTGATGAACATCCAGTTCGCGATCAAGGACGAGGTCATCTACGTGCTGGAGGTCAATCCGCGGGCCTCTCGGACTATTCCCTTCGTGAGCAAGGCCACGGGCGTGCCGTGGGCGAAGCTGGCGACGGAGGTGATGCTTGGGCGGTCGGTGGACGAGGTCATGGCCGACCACGGTCTCGAAGACGCCCCCTGGCCGCGGTACATGTCGGTCAAGGAGGTGGTGTTCCCGTTCAACAAGTTCCCCGGCGTGGACTGCATCCTCGGCCCGGAGATGCGCAGCACGGGCGAGGTCATGGGCATCGACCGGTCGTTCGGGCTGGCGTTCGCGAAGTCGCAGATCGCCGCCGGCGGCTCACTGCCGACTGCCGGGACCGTCCTTATCAGTGTTAATGACCACGATAAGCCGCTTATCGTACCCGCGGCTCGCGAGCTGGCGGAGATGGGCTTCAAGATCATCTCGACCCGCAAGACACGCGACGAGTTGCTGAAGTGGGGCATCGAGGCGGAGCTGGTGTACAAGGTCCAGGACGAGCACGGGCCTTATCTGATCGACATGATTCATGCCGGGCAGGTGCACCTGCTGATCAACACGCCGATTTACTGGGGCAGCGCGGCGATCGAGAGTCGCATTCGCTCCGCAGCCATTATGCACCAGATCCCACTTATAACCACTATGGCGGGCGTGCGGGCGGCGGTACAGGCCATCCGAGCCTTGCGGGAGGGCGACTGGTCGGTCAAGGCGTTGCAGGATTACTACGCAGCAGGATCGGGGACACGGTAGCGCCCCATCGCGACACGGTAGCACTTCACCGCGTAGCGGCAAGCCGGAAGGTGTGTTTGGCTCGCGAGTTGTTGATGTTGCTCTTGCGGGGTGCGAGACGCCGGTGCCACACCGAGGGTACACCGGAAGCGCACTGCCGAGACGGCGGTGTCATACTGTTGTGCGGAAGCTGAATCATTGGCCCAGGAAGGTGCCGACGTTGCGGGCGGTGCGGACGAGCGAATGATTGAGGGGCACCAGTTTGAGCTTACCGGCCACCTCTTCGAGGGGCACGGGCACATACTCGTCGCCGCGGACGCCGACCATGAAGCCCGACTCGCCTTTGACGATCAGTTCGACGGCCCGGTTGCCCAACTGCGAGGCGAGCATGCGATCGGCCGGGCTGGGCGTCCCGCCGCGTTGCAGGTGGCTCAATACGGTGACGCGGGTTTCGAGGCCGGTCAGTGCCTCGATCTGCCTGGCGACGCGTTGGCCCGCGGTCGCGGGCACGAAATCATGATCGGAGAACCGCTTTCCCACGGCCAGAGCCGGATCCTCACGATCCTCGTGTTTCCGCTTATCCTTGTCCTTGTGCTCGCGTCCTTCCTTGGCCTTGCCCTTGTCCTTATGTTTGCCTTTCTTGCCGGCGGCCTTTTGCTCGTCGTCGGCCCGTCGTCGTTGGTCGTCCTCTCTGCTGACGGCTCCTTCGGCGACGGCGACGATGCTGAAGAGTTTTCCCGAGCGGACTCGTCCTTTGAGGCTGGCGGCGACCGCTTCCGCGTCATAGGGGATCTCGGGGATGAGGATCACATCCGCTCCGCCGGAGACACCCGCGGCCAGGGTCAGCCAGCCCGCCCGGTGGCCCATGATCTCGACGACCATGACGCGATGGTGGCTTTCGGCGGTACTGTGCAGTCGGTCGATGGCCTCGGTCGCGGTGAGCAGTGCCGTATAGAACCCGAAGGTGATATCGGTGCCGGCCACGTCGTTATCGATGGTTTTTGGCAAAGTGACGACGTTAATGCCCCCTTCCCGCGCGAGGTGGAGGGCGTTCTTCTGCGTGCCGCCGCCGCCGAGACAGACCAGGCAATCAAGGTGCAGGGCATCGTAGTTGGCGAGGGCGGCGGCGGTCATATCGAGCTTGCCGGCCTGGCCCATGGGCATTTTGTTGGGTTTGTCTCGGCTGGTGCCCAGCACGGTGCCGCCGAGGGTCAGAATGCCGGAGACGTCGGCAGGATGCAGGATGGCGGCGCGTCGTTCGACGAGACCGCGGAAGCCGTCGCGGATACCGATGACGGTCATGCCCTGCTGAGCGGCGGATCGGGCGACAGCCCGGATAGCGGCGTTGAGGCCGGGGCAGTCCCCGCCGGAGGTTAGAATACCGACACACTTGCAGGTGCTGTTCTTGCTCACGAGGGGCTCCATGACCGGGACTGGGTATGTAGTCGGTCTGCAATGTTTGTCGGCTGGCTGATGCCAGGGCATAAGGAGATCGGTACCGGCGAGACGACGGACTGGTTATCGGGCTCAGCATGACGGCGTTGTTTTGCAGCGGTCGCCGCCTCTGGCGGCCGCAGGACAGCGATAGATCTTCAGGCGCCGGTCGCCACGGGGGGCGACCGCTACCATGGATCGTGAAGGGCTCTAATCCTCGGGGCGCTCGCCGGCGGGGGACATTTTGACGAGACGGGGCATGAAGCGGGCGAGGGGGCGGACGAGGGCCTTCTGGGCGGCCATGACCTCGTCGATGTTCTTGTAGACCCACGGGGCCTCGTCGAGGCCGGCGGAGAGGAGAGTGACGCCGCGCTCGGCGAGGTAGCGTTGGACCTCGGGCCAGCGGATCTGGCGGAAGGCGGCGCTGCGTGAGAGCCGGCGACCGGCTCCGTGGGAGGCGGAATGCAGGGATGCTGGGTCGCCGCGTCCTTCGACGAGGTAGGCGGGAGTAGCCATCGAGCCGGGGATGATGCCCAACATCCCCACCGAGGCCGGCGTGGCTCCCTTGCGGTGGACGATGAGCTCGCGGCCGGCGTGCACCTCGCGCCAAGCGAAGTTGTGATGGTTTTCCACCTGGAGCAGGATGGGGTCGCCCACCGCGGCGGCGATCTGGTGGTGGATGATGTGATGGTTCGCGGAGGCATATCGCCCCATGAGCTCCATGGCGGCCCAGTACTCCTCGCCGTCGCGGTCCAGTTCGAGCCAGGCGAGGTGCCGCAGCTCGCGTGGCATGCGTCCGTGGCGGCTCATGGCCCACTTGCTGTAGTGGGTGGCGATCTTGTTGCCCGGGCCGCGGCTACCGCTGTGCGACAGAAGGGCGAGGTATCGCCCGGGCGGTGTGCCGTGCAGGGATTCATGGAGCACCAGTTCGCCGAACTCGACGAAGTGGTTGCCTGACCCGCTGGTGCCGAGCTGGCGATGGGCGAGATCCTTGAGGCGGGCGGTCACGGGGGTGATACTCCAGTCCTCGTCCATAACCGGGTGCTGGCGTCGCGGCTTCCACACCGCCCCGACGCCGAACCGCGTGTGGTCTTCGATGATGGTTTTGAAGCGGTGTTCGTCGTGGGCCAGCCGCTCGGGGGGGAGGTCGAAGACAGTCATCATCATGCGGCAGGCGATGTCCACGCCCACGGCATAGGGGATGACCGCGTTGTCGGTGGCCAGGACGCCGCCGATGGGCAAGCCGTAGCCGACGTGGGCGTCGGGCATGAGGGCCCCGGCGACGGAGATGGGCAGTCGGCAGGCGTTGCGCATCTGCTCGTGGGCGGCGGGATCGATGTCGTCGCCCCAGACGCGGTACTCGAGCGTCTCGTTCCAGCGGTACTCGGTGGGGGCTCTGGTGTCGGCGTGCGTCGCACCGCGACCTGCAGAGGTTGACGCCTCACGCAGGAGTTGTTCGGGCAGCCCGGCTTCGACCACGGCGGCGGCCAGCTTGCCGAGATGCGGATCCTCGGCGAACCGCTGGGGCTCCCTGAGCAGCAAGGCGAGATCGGAGCGCACCTGTCGCGTCGGCCGGCCGGCCATGCGTGCGTTCCCCGCCGCCGCCCGGGCCATGCCCAGGATCGGACCGGTCGGATAGCCCATTCTGGTCAACTCTCGTGCCTTCACGCTCAGCACCCCTCAGCAGTGACAGCAACAGCCGTTCGGAGCCGCGATCGTAAGGGAGCGGTTGCTCGCTACCGAGAAGAACCGCTCCCTTACGGTCGCGGCTCTGACCGGTCGCGGCTCTGTTGCGTCAGGCGCTTCTCACACAACCTCTCAGACGATCAGCATCGCGTCTCCGTAGCTGTAGAATCGATACTCGCGTGCGATCGCTTCATTGTAGGCCGCCAGGACCGCTTCCCGGCCGGCCAGAGCGAAGATCATCGCCAACAGCGTGCTGCCGGGCAGATGGAAATTGGTCAGCATGCCATCCACCGTGCGGAATCTGTAGGGCGGATAGATAAAGAGCCGGGTCCATCCAGTGCCCGCGGTGACACGGCCGGCCTCGTCCGCGCAGCTTTCCAGGACCCGCGTGCTGGTCGTGCCCACGGCAATGATCGGCCGGCCGACGGCACGAGCGGCGTTCACCATGGCGGCGGTCGGGGCGGGCAGGTCGTACCATTCCGCGTGCATGACGTGGTCGCGCAGATCCTCGCAGCGGATGGGGGCGAATGTGCCCACGCCCACATGCAGGGTGACGTACGCGGTCTCGATGCCGACGGTTTGCAGGCTTGCGAAGACCTCGGGCGTGAAATGCAGGCCTGCAGTGGGGGCGGCGATCGCTCCGCCGCTGCGGGCGTAGATGGTCTGATATCGCTCGACGTCCGCAGCGGCTTGCTCGGCCGAGGTGGTTGCGTCGCGAGCGATGTATGGGGGCAGTGGCGTGCGGCCATATTGGCTGAGCAGTTCGCCCGGCTCGACCGGAGGCTCCGGCACCGCCGCCCACACGCCCGCATCGCGTCGAGCCCGCAACCGCAGACGGTAGGATGAATCCTGCAGCAGCAGGTCCTCGCCCGGCCGCAAGCGTCCCGATCCGGTGAGCATCAGTTCCCAGACGCCCTCGGGATCGCAACGCAGAAACAGGGCTTGCACGCGTCCGCCGGTCCGCCTTCGCAGCGTCAGTCGAGCCGGCAGCACCCGCGTATCGTTGAGGACCAGCAGGGCTCGCGGCGGCAGGAGGCACACCAACCGCGCGAACTGCTCATGCCTCCTTTGGCCCGTTCGACGATCCAACACCAGAAGGCGACTCTCGTCCCGGCGATCGGCGGGCATTTGGGCGATACGCTCCGGCGGCAGATGGTAATGCAGGTCGCTCGACAACAACGAACTGGATCCCTCCCGTATTCCGGCTGACAGGGAGCAACTCGCCTCCCGCGGGGCGCCATGCGGGCAGGAGCCGCCGGAGCGATCTGTCCCGGCCCTTGCACTCGACCCGCATCCGAGGGTATCCGCTTCTCCGGGCATCGCCGGGGCGGATCCGGTCGCCATGCTCGCGCGGGTGGCCGGCGAGTGGCACCCGAGCTACTTGCACTCCTCCACCTGTACCCAGCAGCGCTTCTGCCACGACTCGATACCCTTCTCGGCCAACTGCACTCCCTTGGCTCCTTCGAGGAGGTTCCACCGGAACGGGCCACCCTTGACCACGTGGTGCAGGAACAGCTCCCATTGTGCTTTGAACGCGTTGTCGAAATCCTGGGTCGTCGGCACGGTCGTCCAGGTATCGAAGAAGTTGATCGGACTGTCGACGTCCGGGTTCCAGACCGGGCGTGGTGTGCCTGCGGCCGGCTGGATCAGGCACTGGCGCAGCCCGGCCACGGCGGAGCCCTTGGTGCCGTCCACCTGCAACGTCAGCAGATCGTCGCGTCGTACCCGCACGCACCAGGACGAGTTCATGTGAGCGATGATGCCGCCTTCGATCTCGAAGGTGGCGTAGGCGGCATCGTCGGCGGTGCATTCATAGGGCTTGCCATGTTCGTCCCATCGCTTGGGGATATGCGTGGCCCCGAGGCACGAAACCGCCCGCACCGGCCCGAACAGGTTGTCCAGCACGTACCGCCAGTGGCAGAGCATGTCAAATATGATGCCTCCACCTTCCTCTTTTCGATAGTTCCACGACGGCCGTTGACAGGGAATCACATCGCCCTCGAAGACCCAATACCCAAACTCGCCTCGAACAGAGAGGATTTGCCCGAAGAAGCCCATCTCCCGCAACATGCGCAGCTTCAGCATGCCCGGCAGCCAGAGCTTGTCCTGCACGACGCCGTGTTTGACGCCCGCCTTCTCGGCCAGGCGGTGCAGTTCGAGGGCCTCCGCGGTGGACAGAGCGGTGGGTTTCTCGCAGTAGATGTGCTTGCCGGCTGCGATCGCCCGCTTGACCGACTCGACTCGCCGATCCGTCGTCTGGGCGTCGAAGTAAACGACGTTGTGCGGGTCGGACAGGGCCTTGTCCACGTCCGTCGTCCACTTAGTAACCCCGGACATCGCCGCCAGCTTCTCCAGCTTGGCGGCGTTGCGACCGACCAGCACCGGGTCCGGCATGATGATCTCGTCATGCCCGACGCGGACCCCCCCCTGCTTGATGATCGCCACGATGGAGCGCATCAGATGCTGGTTGGTGCCCATGCGCCCGGTCACGCCGTTCATCACGATCCCGATGGAATGTACTTTGGTTTCTGTCATCTCGTCCTTTCTCGGTCTGCACATTGCACAAGGACAGTTTCATCCAAGCGGCGCCGCATGAGAGACTCGCCTCACCAGTGCCGCGTCCGTCAGGAAGCGGTTCTTACTCGGCGAAGCCACCGCTTTCTCACGGTCGCGGCTCCGCTTGGCGTCTTCGCCCCCCTTCTCACTTCCGCCACATCGCCTGGTAGCCCACGTGCATCATGTAGTGGTCCAGGAGGATAATCGCGGTCATGGCTTCCGCCACGGGCCAAATGCGGGCTACCAAGGTTGGGTCGCGCCGGGTGACGGCCTTGAGCACCGCGTTCTCCCGTGAGACTTTGTCGATGGTGTGCTGGTCCTTGCTGATGGTCGGCGTGGGCTTGACGGTGAGCCGGGCAATCACGGTCTGCCCGGTGGTCAGTCCGCCGGTGATTCCGCCGGCCTGGTTACTCCCGAACCGCACCCGGCCGTCGTCGGCGTAGAGCTGATCGTTGCTCTGCGAACCGGTCATATCCTTGACCCGCACGCCGGCCCCGATCTCCACCGCTTTGACCGCCCCGATGCTGAGCATGCGGCCCAACTCGCCGTCCAGCTTGCGGAACACGGGCTCGCCCATGCCTGGCGGCAGCCCGGTCGCCTGCACCTCGACGACCCCGCCGCTGGAATCGCCCGCGTTCTTGATTTCGATGATCTTGGCGAACATCTCGTCGGCCGCCGCCAGGTCGGGGCAGAAGAGTTGCGGATGCACCCCTTCCGTTCGTACCTTGGCCTCGTCCATGGGGATGGGGGCGAACTTGCCGATCATATCCTCGACTTCCTTGAGCACCGGCGCCTTTTCGAGGAACCGCATACCCGGTTTGATCCGGCCGGACTTATAGACGAAGTTCCAGATCGGGTCGTGCTCCTTGCGGATGCGACGATAGGCTGCCGCCTTGGTTCGGATCTCTTCGATGGGCACCTCGGGGGCGACCACGCCGGCCGCCTCCTTGACATAGGCCGTCACCTCGATTCCGTGCTGAGCCAACACCCGTTTGGCGACCACGCCGGCGGCCACGATCGTCGAAGTGTACCGCCCGCTGAAGATGCCCGCCCCGATGGCGTCGTCCCAGTGATCGTACTTCATGTACGAGGCGTAGGAGGCATGGCCCGGCCGCGGTGTGCGGTTGGTCACCTGGTACTGCTCGATGTGCTCGAAATGCCGATCGAGGTTGGGGATGAGGATCACGAAGGGCGTGCCGTTGGTATAGCCCTCATTGGCGAAGCCCGGCATGGTGTCCGCGGCATTGACGCCGTTGTAGATCACGGGCACATCCGGCTCGCGACGCGGGCTGGTCAGTTCACCCTGGCCCGGCTTGCGAAGCAGCAGATCCTGGTAGATCTCTTCCTCCGTAATGAGCAGTCCCGGCGGCACCCCTTGCAGGTGGACCGTGAGGCCCTCCTGGTATGAGCCGCCCGCCACGGTCGTTTTGAACAGCGTTCCCAGATCGCAACCCAGCATGGAATCCGCTCCTTACGAATATGTATCAAGCTCTCCGGCCCGCTTCTTGCCGCGAATGCCCGATCGTGCGCGTTGAGTGTCCCGGGCGCAGGACGGGCACTTCTTGTTCCGCCGTGAAGGCCTTTCACGCGACGGGCATTGTAGAGTCTCCGCCTAGCCTTGGCCAGATACGACGGAGACGGCGCCCGGACGGCTCGGTGGATGCGACATGTCAAGGGATGGGCAACCTGGAAACGACCGCCGCCCCTTCAACGATCGTCGTCGGATCCGATACTCTGAAGATGCGACACATCGCCCCACATCCCCAGCGACCAGACACCGTCCTCGACGAAGAAGGTATTGAGACTCGCATTGAACAAACTGAAACGACGCGGAGCGGCGAGGTCAATACCCAGCGTGTGGCGAAACAGACTGCTCAGCGGTCCGCCGTGGCTGACGATGACGACGCGCTGGCCTGGATGCCGGGCGGCGAGTTTCTGAGCAACCTCAACGGTTCGTGCATGCCGCTGAGCAATGCTTTCGCCTTCCGGGATAACGTAATCCGGGTCGCCACTGACGAAACGGAGGTAGTCCTCGGGGTAGCGTTCTTGAACCTCGGTTACGGTCAAACCTTGAAAGATGCCGAGATTGCGTTCCCGGAGGCGAGGGTCCGGGGTGACCGGGTGGCCCGTCCGTTGCCCGACGATCTCGGCCGTGCTCCGGGCCCGCCCGAGGTCGCTGGTGTACAGCGCGTGGAAGTCCGCGTCCGCGAGCCGTTGAGCCACAAGCTGGGCCTGGCTCCGGCCGCGAGGACTCAGCTCGCTGTCCAGGTGGCCCTGCTGGCGACCGGCGACGTTCCAGAGCGTTTCGCCATGGCGAAGAACTACCAATTCCGTCACCGTGATGATCCCCTCAAGAAAGCTGTGCCTCGTCGGATGCCATCCTCAGTTTGCCCCCGAGGGCGGACATACCAGCGAGGAAGGTGGGGAAGGTTACCGCCACCGCCTCCGCGGTCGTGATCCGCGTCTGACCGCTGATCGCCGTGGCCGCGACGGCCAGAGCCATGACCACCCGGTGATCATAATGGCCCTCCACGGTCGCACTCCGCAGGTTGCTCTCCTCGATGACCAGCCCGTCGGGCCGCTCGGTGATCTTCGCTCCCATTTTGCTCAGTTCGGCTCGCATCGCCGCGATGCGGTCGGTTTCCTTCAACCGGGCTTGAGGCACGTTCACCAAGCGGGTCTGCCCGCGGGCGAAGCATCCGACCACCGCCAACATCGGGAGAGCATCGGGCGTCGCGTTGAGATCCAGCTCGCAGCCTGTGAGCTGGCCGCCCCGCACGCGTACGCCATCCGGCCCCATGTCGATCCTCGCACCCATCTGCCGCAGGAAGTCCACCACGGCCTTGTCGCCCTGCGGATCATTGAAGTCCAAGCCTTTGACCAGAATGTCATTGTCGCCGAGGGCTCCGGCGGCAAGGAAGAAGGTGGCCGAAGAGAAGTCGGCAGGCACACGCACATGGACCGGCTTGTACCGCTGCCCGCCGGGGATCCGAAAATGCCGCAGTTCATCCCGTTCGAGTTGGATGCCGCAACGATCCAGCCAAGCCAACGTCACGTGCACATACGGCTGCTCGTTGAGTACGGGGACATCAATCTCGCACGCGCCGTCCGCCAACGGGCAGTTCAGCAGGAGGCTCGACAGAAATTGACTGGTCACCGCCTCGATGCGGGTCTTGCCGCCCTTGAGTCGCCCGCTGACCACCACGGGGGCGCAGCCGTTACCGCGAGTACAGTTCACCGATGCCCCCAGGTCGTTCAATGATCTGACCAGCGGGCCGATGGGCCGGCGACGAATCTGATCATCGCCTGTGAAGACGGCCTGGCCCACGTCGAGCAGCGATGCGGACCCCACCGCCAGGCGAAGTGAGGTGCCCGAGTTCTTCACATCGATGACGTTGTCAGGGGCTTTGGGCCGACCGCCAGTGCCTCGAATCACCCAGCAGAAATCGGATTGACGATCAACCGTCGCCCCCAATCCCGTGTACGCCTCGACGGCCGCGAGGGTATCCGCCGACGCCAACGGTGCCTCGATACGGCTCTCGCCGTCGGCCAGCGAGGCCACCGCCACCGCTCGAATCGTGTGGGATTTCGAGCCCGGTATGTCTACACTCCCCTGGAGGCGAGATTGCTCACCAATGAGACGCATAATTGCCGATTCCTTCTTTAGCAGCGTTGCGGCCCCACGACGAGAGGCGCGACGAGGATGCGGCTGGCGGCTGCTTTTGTCAAGGTCGCGAGAAGCGCGGCGGTGAATGGAGAATCACGATCGGAGGATTGGCATGCATGTGCGACTTCAACACCTTGGCCTTGGGTTCTTGATCATCTCAGCGATGATCATGCCCGCCCTCGTGGGCTGTGCACCCATCAACCCCACGGTGGGACCGGAGTGGGACGGCCAGATCTACCGATTGCTCCTCGGGGGCACCCTCAGTGTCCGGCTTCCCGCGGACGCCGAGGCAGCCAACTGCAATTGGCGGATCGCCGGGCTCAACCAGACTTTTCTCCGCCGGATAGACAATGCCGACACCCTCTCGCCCGGCACCCGCTCGCAACTCGCAAGCGGCGATTGGGTCGAGACCTTCCAGTT